>JAISPM010000005.1 GCA_031274895.1 Alphaproteobacteria bacterium | reverse complement strand
AGCTAAGGGAATATTTAGTTTTTCTAATAAATTTAAACACACTTTATTATTCGGAATTCTAAATCCTTGTTTTATTCCCGTCTCTTTACTATTTAAAATTAAAGTTAAGCCTCCCAAAGATTTTTCTGCCAAGGCATAAAAAGTATCATTAACAACAAATAATTCTTCCACCTGTTTTATACTATGCAACAACCATGCTAAAGGTTTATCTGCGGGGCGATTTTTATATTGGTAGATTTTTGCAATTGCCTCACTGTTGTAAGCATTTGCCACCAATCCGTAAACCGTATCCGTAGGAATGGCAACAATTTCTCCATCCTGTAGTTTTTGGACACATAAGGAGATATTTTCTGCTGTATTAGAAAGTATTGTTGCCATAGGTTCATCCTACCTAAATTTTGCCTCGTGGAGTTTTTCCTCTTGCGAGAAGAGCAGGAGCTTTGTAAGGAGGTTTACCGTATTGGAATTTTTCCTCAGCATCCGTAAATTCCACAGAACCGCCTGCGGCTAAAATTAAACCATGTCCTGAGGATATATCCCATTCGCAAGCCTTATTCATTTTGCGAGTATAATAATCGGCAATTCCTTCGGCGATATAGGTAAATTTAATGGAAGAAGGCATTTTAATTTCTTGAATAATGCGGAGTTCTTCGCGCACATGGCGAGGCACCAGTTGTTCTTCCGAAGACATTAACACCGCACCATCAGTAGGAATTTCACGGACAGAAATTTTAACAGGGGCATTATCGCCAACTTGTTTAAAGGCTCCCACGCCAACCGAGCCATACCAAATTGTATCTATCTGCGGGGCGCGAATTAAGCCGAAAGTCGGCACACCGTTTTCAATATAAGCGATATTCAGCGTCCAATAAGGATAGCCTTTAATGAACGATGTTGTGCTGTCTATCGGATCAATTGACCAAAAGGATTCATTGTTTTTTGCCTCGGGATTATTGCCTGCGCCGACATCTTCTTCAGAGATTATTAAATCTTTAGAATTTAATTCATTCCGAATAAAATTACTGAAAATAACGTCAAGTTCTTTATCGGCATTTGTAACCTTAGAACCATCGCTTTTAATTTCAATGTTTAGCCCCGCTTCACGGAGTTTTATCGCCAAAATACCCGCTTTTTTCGTGCATTCGGCTAATTTCTGCATTTCTTCTAAAGTAATCATTTCAATCTACCCAAAATTATCTTATAATTAAATACTATATCATTAATGTAAACATTATTCTATAAGGAAAAACTTATTATGATAGTAAAATTTGCCAGAGAAGCGCAAGAAAAATCTACATTGATTGTCTTTATCGCTCAAGATAGATTACAAACGCTAAATAATTATCCCATAGAAGCCTTTGATTTCCAAGCGAAATTTAAAGAAGTTTTAGAAGTGAAAAATTTTGCTCCACATAGACGATTAATATTAGTTGGACTTGGCGAGCAGGCAAAAATAAATGCCAAAACTTTTATGAATGCGGGTGGCTTTGTGGCAGATTTAGTATCTAAGGAAAAATCAGTTGCCATAGAGATAAAATCTGATTTTAATATGGGTATTGCCATTGAAAATATTGCTTTGGGCATGAAATTAAAATCGTATTCCTTTGATAAGTATATTTCCAATAGCGAAGATAAAAAAGCCTACAAAATTAATGAAATCACTTTCTTACACGATGAAGTAAGCCTTAAAAACACTGATTCCCTAGTGCAAGGCGTAAATTTTGCCAGAGACTTAATCAATGAGCCTGCGAATGTTTTATATCCGAAATCGTATGTTGAAAGAATCTTAGAATTAAGAAACATTGGTTTAGATGTTGAAATTCTTGAAAAGACAGAGCTTGAAAAAATCGGTATGGGTTCACTTTTATCAGTGAATCAAGGTTCAGATAAAGAACCTTACGTGGCTATTTTAAAATATAACGGCAACCCTGCGCAAACCAGTCCCATAGCCTTTGTGGGTAAAGGCGTAACCTTTGATAGCGGTGGTTATTCGCTAAAACCGGCTGCAGGCATGATGGATATGAAAAAAGATATGACAGGATCCGCCGTGGTAGTAGGCTTAATGCAAGCCTTGGCTTTGCGTCAGGCTAAAGTAAATGCCATTGGTGTAATTGGGCTTGTGGAAAACATGGTGAACGGCAGTGCCACTCGCCCGGGCGACATCGTGAAGTCGCTATCAGGTAAAACCATTGAAATACTTAATACTGATGCCGAAGGCAGATTGGTATTGGCAGATATTCTGTATTATACGCAATCAAAATATAAACCTGAATACATGATTAACCTTGCCACATTAACAGGAGCCATGATTATTGCTTTGGGTGGTGAACGCGCAGGATTGTTTTCTAACAGCCAAGAATTAGCCGATAAAATTAAAGCGGCGGGCGATTCCTCAGGCGAAATGGTATGGCAATTGCCTATGGGTGAAGAGTATTCTAAGCATTTAAAATCACCGATTGCTGATTTGCAGAATATTTCTACGGTCATGAAAGGAGCAGGGAGCATTTTTGCTGCCATGTTCTTGAAAGAGTTTGTGGGTGATACCTCGTGGGCGCATTTAGATATTGCAGGTGTTGCCTCAAACACAGGCAATACTGAAATTGATAGAAAAGGTTGCGTGGCTTTTGGTATTAGGTTGTTGAACGACTTAGTTGTTGCGCATTACGAAAAATAGGACACCTCCGTCATGCCGTGCTACGACACGGCATCCATTTGCAGGAAGTTTTATGGATACCGGCTTTCGCCGGTATGACGAGTAGAGATAAACACATGGAAATTAACTTTTACGGAGTTTCGCAGGAAGATATAACTAAAGTAGTTTGTGTGCTTTTAGAAAAAGCCTATAAAACCAATAGTAATTCTGTTCTGCTTGTTTCCAATGCTGAGGAAGCCAAAAATTTTGACTCCAAACTATGGAGCAGTATTTCTTGGCTGCCTCACTGCTTGCATGGAGATAGCAGAGAGGAGCAAACGCCTGTGGTTATTTACACAATAAACAACCAAGAGGATATTTCCATAAAAAACCATGCCAAATTGTGTTTTATATTTGAGGAAACGCCGCATCAAAACCTAGAAAAATTTGAAAAGGCTTATATTATTTTTGATTTAAAGAATGCTGCCTCGCTAAAATATAATCGTGAACGCTGGAAAGATTTATCACAACAAAATTATGAAATGAAATTTTATAAACAAAATCAACAGGGTAAGTTTGAAGAAACCAAGCTGTAATTTATTACAAGGAAACAGATGAAAAAATATTTTTTAGGGCTGGCTTTAGTGCTTTTAACAGTCTCAATAGCCCATGCTGATTTGTTTGAGACCACTTTAAGGATTGTCGGAACGTCTGATAAAGATACAAATCAAGCGAAATTAGAGGCGATTAATCAAGGAAGGCAAGACTCTTTAATGTTTGTGATATCTAAAATTGTTTCTCGGGATTCCTTAGATAACATTAAACAATTATTAGAGCAAACCAAACCTATTACCTTTGAAAAAAGATTTTCGCTGAATAGGGAGAATATTACCAACAAAAAATATGAAGCGGATGCAACTTTTGTGTTTGACGAAAAGAAAATTAAAGAGTTTTTGAGTGCGAACAAGATTCCTTTTGTTAGCGTATCCCTTGGCAGATACATGATTATTCCGGCTTTTTATGACGAAAACGGCAATTTAGTTGAGGACAATATTTGGAATAATTATTGGCAAATGCGTGATAGCAACAGTAATAACTTTTTATCCACTTTAGTTTATTACAATAACCCTAATGTAATCAGCAATAGGGCGAATCTTTTAGAAATTAAAAAGAATCTAGGTTTAGACGAAGTTTTTTTATTAAATTTATACACTGAAAAAAATAAAACTTACACTTTGAGCGTTCAAAATGTCATAAGTGGTAAAACCACTCGCATTGAGGGCATTTTATCGGTGCAACAGGCAACCTTTATGGCACCATCTATTATGGAGGAAGAGAGAAAGCGGGAAATATTAGCCAGTTATTTAGCGGATTCTTCCACCACTGTATTGAATGTTGTTTATAAAAATTATGAAGATTGGATTTTTATTGAAAGCAAGCTTAAAAGTGCGTCTTCCGTGGCGGGCTTTAGTTTGCAAAACATTTCCGAGGGGGAGCTTAAAGTAAGAGTTGATTTAAAAACCAACATGGAAAAATTTAAAAATGCTATGGAAGGAGAGTGCGTGCTTTTTGATATTCCAAGTTTAACACTATCAAAAATTGAAAACGCTCAATGAACCAACAGCTGTTCTTTAGTTTTAATCAGCAAGCGCGCCTAAGTAAAAGCGATATTGTGGTTGGTGAGTTTAATAAGCCTCTGGTGGATTTTTTGTTTTCTAATCATGATTGGCTGAATGGTGTTTGTTATATTTATGGCGATGTTGGCGTTGGCAAAAGTTTTATCAGCCGAATATTTATTAAGGAAAAGCAGGGTATTGCAGTCTCGATGCAAGATATAAATTCTTTAGAGAAAATTGAGAAAATTGTAGCGCAATATAAGTTTATTTTGCTGGAAGATATTCATAATAAGACTCAAGCAGACGAAATTAATATTTTTAATTTGTATAATACTGCTGTGGCAGAGCAGAGTCGTCTGATTTTAACATCGCAAAAAAGCCTTGAAGATATGGCGATAGCTTTGCCCGATTTGCGCTCGCGCCTAGGGGCAGCTATGATTTTTAAAATTAATAATCCCGATGAGCCTGCCCTAAAAGCCATATTCTTTAAAATGCTTTCCGATAGGCAGCTAAATGTTAGCCTAGAGGTTATGGATTATTTCTTAAAAAGAATCCATCGGGATTGCTTTACACTTGGAAAACTCGTAGCAAAAATTGAAGATTTCACCATGCAACAAAAAAAGACCCTGAATCTATCTACGGTTAAGAATATAGATATAGATTCGCTGTAGTTTAATATTCTATATGTCTGCTTTGATGTAAAAAAGCAACAATGGTTATATTCTCTAGCTTAACCATATAAGCTATTATATAAGGATATTTTTGCATTACATACTCTCGCAACTCATAGGTTTTTACTTCAAAAACTTGTCTGGCGGCTTGGGGGTTTAAACTTATAAAATTAATACAAGTATCTATATTTTCTCTAAATTTATCACGGACAACTGCTCCTGCATTAGTCATATACCAATCGTCAGCACTTCTTAAATCTTCAATAGCCCTGTCCGACCATACTACTTCCATAGTTATGCTCTATTTAATAAAGCCATTACTTCTTTATGACTTCTAACTCTGCCATTCTGAGCATCTTCAACACCTTCCATCATTTTTTGCAACTGCCATTTCCTGAATTCTTGCTGTTTTCCCAGCTCAATCCAGTATTGAATTTGTTGCGGCACCGTTCTGAAATCTTTGTCGGCTTGAATTTTAATTTCATCTAACAGTTCTTTTGGCAATCTAACTGATTGAAAACTCATAAATTATTCTCCTTAATATGGGATAGTTTATCCTAAAAGGGGATAATTTGCAACAGTCTTATGAGATTTTATACTTGACAATCTCATACTTTTAATGTATAATATGGAGATATACAAAAAAGGAGAAACATCAAAAAATAAAGTGTAATAAAAAAACAGCAAGCGAATAAAAGATTGTATAGTTAGTTTAGTTTTAGGACGTAATAAAGTATTTGTGTAAAATGGTATAATGGTCAGGAAAGGGTTAAGAGATAACTTTGTTATAGTTTATGTATTTATTTAGTTAGTTCTATTTAATTTTAACGTAAAGCAGGGAAGTTATGTATCACGTTATTTTATTAACTTACATCTAATAATAAAGGTCTCTAATTAAACTATTGTCATTGCCGATAAGCGGCTTGGTTGCTTATTGGGGTGATTCTACAAAATAAATTCCCCTTCGCTTGGGCGTTGTGGGTGCCTGTGAAACAGGCGGGGTAGTGGAATTAACTATTAAATTTATAAGAATGCCCTCTGTTAGTTAATGCGCTGTTTAAAAGTAGGTTTGAGATGTTTATTACTATGTCTAGGCAAGTATAAAACATCAAAGTTAAGTTATGATTGATTTACGAACGGATTATTAATCTGTTTGTAGATATTACCTGTTGATA
>JAISPM010000128.1 GCA_031274895.1 Alphaproteobacteria bacterium | reverse complement strand
AGCGGCATTTTTACCCAATAGACCTGAAAATAAATCGGTTAAAATAATATTTTCCCAAGTGCCTGAAGTATAATTAGGATCTAAGGAGGCAGGTTCACCCATAATGGCAACCCTTAATGTGTTGTGAGAATCATTTGAATCAGATTTAGACTTAAACACAAAAACAGCTATAAGAACTACGATAGCCAGCAAAGCTATCAATATTTTTTTGCTTTTCAACATTACACACCCTCCGTTAAAATATATTAAACAAGTATGGTAGCATATCGAAAAAATTATTGCAAGTTTTTTGTTAAAAAATAAATAACTGCTACAACAATTTAAAATTATCTTTGACTTTAAAAAGAATCATGTTATACTCTCAAGAATTTAAGCTAATATCAAAAAAGGAAGGATTTATGAGTGAACACAATAAACCATATGATAATCACAACTATAAAAACTTCATTTGCCTTGAAAATCACCCGCTGGTTACCCATAAACTAACTCGCATACGCGATAAAAATACCCAATCTAAAGAATTTCGCGAGCTGCTAGAAGAAGTAACGTTGCTTGTTGCATCGGAAGCATTGAGGAATTTAAAGTTTGAGGAAAAATTGGTGGAAACTCCAATTGCTCCTTATAATGGCATTAAAGTCCATACCGTAACCTTAATTCCGGTAATTAGAGCAGGATTATCCATGATGTCGCCACTGCAAAAACTTTTACCTGATGCTAAGGTTGGCTTTATGGGAGTATCGCGCGACCATGATACTTTGCAAGCTAAAGAATACTATGTAAATATTCCAAGCATTGCCGAAGGTGAAACCGCAATAATACTAGACCCTATGCTGGCAACAGGAAATACTGCTGTGCATACACTAAATTATTTAAAGCAGCGAGATGTTAAAAATATTATTATCATTGGAATTGTGGCTACACCAAAGGCTCTTGATAATATTTTTTCTAAACACAAGGATTGTTTAATTTATTCTGCAGGATTCGACAAGGAGCTGAACGAAAATGGATACATTATCCCGGGGCTTGGCGATGCGGGCGACCGAATCTTTAATACTTAAAAATTTAAAGGGATTAATTTTTTAATCCCTTTTTTATTACAATAATGAGGCAATAAAAACAACCAACAACTATAGGAGAAAACATGACAAATAAACTCTCAATTAAACATTATATTTTAGGGCTGCAACATGTGCTTGCCATGTTCGGCTCTACCGTTTTGGTGCCTTTTATAACCGGACTTGATACTTCCATCGCTTTACTTTGTGCAGGATTAGGAACCCTGTTATTTCAATTAACTACCAAAGGCATAGTCCCTGTCTTTTTAGGCTCATCCTTCGCCTTTATATCTGCCATGCTTTTAGTGCTGAAAGAATACGATATTACCTATCTTAAGGGCGGAATTATTGCCTCAGGGGTCTGTTATATATTCTTTGCTGTTGCTGTGAAAGTATACGGTCCGCAAAAAATAAAAAGTTTCTTTCCACCGATTGTTTTAGGACCAATTATTATTGCCATCGGACTAAAACTTTCACCCATCGCTTTGGATATGTCAGGCTATTCCATGGAAAATCCTAATTACACTCACTTGGCGATTGCTTTTATCACCCTACTGACCATGGTTGGTGTATCTTTTTTACAAAAATCTTTCTTCCGCTTTATGCCAATTATCGTGGCGATTTTTGTAGGATTTTTAACCTCCATGGCTTTTGGATTGGTGGATTTCAGCCATATTCATGAGGCTGCTTGGTTTGGATTATCGACTAAGGCTACTGCTAACATGTTTTCCACGCCAAAATTTAGTTTAAGCGTGATTTTAATTGTGGCTCCAATTTCTTTGGTAACCTTTTTAGAGCATCTTGGCGATATTCAAGCGAACGGCTCGGTGGTAGGAAAAGACTTCACTAAAGACCCGGGACTACACAGAACTCTACTGGGAGACGGACTCTCAACCATGTTAGCAGGATTACTGGGCGGACCTGCCAGCACCACCTATGCGGAAAACACAGGGGTTTTAGCGGCAACTAAAGTTTACGATCCTCGCATCCTTAGAATAGCTGCCTTCATGGCAATTATCTTGGCTTTTATGGGGAAACTAACTGCGCTAATTCAAAGCCTGCCAACACCTGTGATGGGCGGCGTTTCCATGATGTTATTCGGCTTGATTGCCACCATCGGTATAAAGGTTATTATTGAAGCAAAGTTAGATTTTAATAATTACAAGAATTTAACCATCCCCGCTTTGATATTAATTGTCGGAATTTTCGTAGATACCCTAAAAATAACTGAACATGTGGAGTTCTCAGGATTATTTATAGCCACCATCTTGGGTGTTATTATGAATAAAATTTTGCCTGAAAGATAGAGTATAGAGTGTAAAAGCCCTAGAGAAATTCTAGGGCTTTTACTTATTATATCTTGTAAGTGTAAAAAAAACTACTAATAAATTGGATTGTCATCTTTGTTTTTGTCTTCTTTATTACCTGCATTCCAATACTTACCAACAAAAATATAAGCAATTACAGTTAAAATTAAAACTAGCACTGCAGAATTATTTTCTATTGAATGAAGTTCTAATTCTTTTATATTAGCTACTGAACTATAATCAATTGCTTCGTTTTCAAGAAATAATACCTTATTACGTATATATTGAACTAGCAAATAAATAATAATGAGTACAATAATTGATATACCAAAAAACTTAATCTTTTTTAGCATGAGGCATATAATTTCATTATCAGGAACCATATCTTTTTCTAAATTTTTATTTACTTTAGTGGCAGAGCTTGATAAAGATTCGTAGTTATGCTCTCTAATAAAAACACAAGACATCGCTAATATAAACACCAATACATAAAAGGAAGTAGATACTATAAAACTACTAAAAAGCATATCTACAACAATAGTTTTACCAAAATACTTAAACATTAACCCTATACAAATTGCTAAAGGTATATAGATAAACACTTGTATATTATTTTTCCTAAATAGTGTCCTAATCAAGAAAAAAGGATATATAGGCAATCGTAAAAAAAATAATATTACACCTTTAATAATATCTTCACCTTCTACAATAGTAGGAGACGAAGTATTAGAATAAATTTGGTTTTCTTCTGTCATATTTATTGCTTATAAAAAACCCTTTTTACTTCGTCTTTAATATCTGCATCAAATAAATACTTAACACCATAATTATAAGGTTTGTTTGATTTTTTATTAAAAAAATCAAACATTTTTCCAATAAAGTCTTGTCTTACAGGGTTATTAAGGCAAGTAATTTTAATCCAAGCTCCTTGTTTAATAAAATTTAATCTTATTAAAGACTGATAAGTTAAACCCTCTAACAACTCATAAATTTTATTTATAAGAGGTTCTAAAATAGCTTTTTCTTCTTCACTTAAAGTGTCAACTTTTATAGTTTCTATTATTATTGTTTTTGTTGTTTTTCCATCATTTTGTGTTGAATTTGAAGAAGTTACTACTTTATATTCTTTTATAGTTTCTGTAATATTAGGGCTTTTATCAATTTGATGCTCTACAAGAACTTTATGCAATATTTTAACAACGGCACCACAACCCCACGCCTCAAACGGAGATTGTTTTTCAATATCATATTTTACATGTTCATTTTTTCCACTATATTCATTTTGCCCTTGAAGTTCAAATAACCTTTTTTTATGGACATACCAATATAATCCATAAGCATAATACACATGCTTTTCTAGCATCATTTTATTTAATTCACAACCTTCTCTATTAAATTTTTCAATTATAGCATTAGCTACATGGAATACATTCATTCTACACCTAATTTCAATTAGTAATTGAAATTAGTTTAACGAAATTCCAGTAAGTATTCCTAAGGAATAATACCCCCCCCCATTTGGATACACCAAAAGTCAGCTCTTTCCAAAGGTTTAGCAAAATATTAGTTGAGATATAGGATATTTATAGCATAGTAGCTTTTTGCAAACTTTTAATTCTTTCATTCAACTCTTGAGTTTTTTCTAGCTCTTTTAATAAACTTTCTTTAAGTTTATTTATTCCTTGTTGCTTTTGCAGCTCATTTTTAGTATCTTCCTCTTCTGAAACTTTATCTTCTTCATCTCTAAAGTCTACTTCACCCTCTGTTAATTCATAAAGTTTTTGTTTTACTTTACTATCGGTAGGAATCCTCTCTCCAGAAAGATAATAGGATACGCTGTTTTGAGCAACACCTAAATACTCTGCTATTTTAATCTGATTGTAAAAACCTCTATTGGCTACATACCAATCTTTAAACGCTATTGAGGCTTTTTTATCTTTATTTTCTTG
>JAISPM010000120.1 GCA_031274895.1 Alphaproteobacteria bacterium | reverse complement strand
TAATACCAACACCATTGGTGGTGTCATTAACCATACTAAAGTTATAACTATTGCTAATATTACCGCCTGTCATAATACCACTTAAATCTAAATAAGTAATACCACCACTACCTGCAGTTACATTAGGAGCTATAACACTGGCAGCCACTAAATTTAAAATACTTAAAGACATGTTATAATTAATAGTTGCTGCAGACATATCTAAAGCTATAGAGTTATGATAAACCGCAGCTATACTTGCAGAGTTACCAATCATAGAATTAGTCATATTAACATTGAAATTATCCATGGTGATAAAGTTAATACCCTGAAGATTGCTACCAAAGGTTATAGAGTCTATATCGGTAAAGTTATATTTAACTCCTGTGCCAACGGTATTCATGTTAATGTTAACAGTGGCAGAACCATCTCCTGTTAAATTATAAAAATTAGTAAAGGTATTAGAATTAGATACAGCTTGATTACCGTCTACTGTAATAGCATAAGTATTACTGCCTGTGAAATTTGCTGTATTCACACCTGTGCCACCATTAAGAGTGTAGCCACTGGCGTTATTATTAACAGTTACCTGATTATTACCATTACCAAAATTAAACGTTTCTACACCATTAACTTGGAAATTGGAAGTTCCAATTTGCATACTACCCAAAACTGTTGTAGCTGAAGTATTAGCAGTTAAGTTTAAAGCAACCCCTGTAATACCTACGGTGCTGTTATCGGAAGATCTTAAACTTATGGTTCCGCCATTACCGTTTACATTAATAGCTTGTAAACCTACCAATACGGCATTATCTAAAATAAGAATATTAGCATTAGCCGCAGCAGCAAGACTTTGGAAACTTATGAACGATGAATGAGCATCGGTCAAACTTGTCATACCTGTATTATAAACATCAATGGAGAATAAACCATTAGCAGCACTACTGGTTAACACTATTGTAGAGTTAAAATCTACTGTTAGCGTATCAGGAGTAGAAGCATCGGCACCACCACTATTAATACTTAAGCCACTAATAAAGGACTTGAAATTGATGAAGTCTTGTAAACCACCCAACTCTAAAGAATTAAATCCGTTTAAAGTAACCACTGTGGCATTTGAACCATTTAACAATTCAAATATGATAGCTCCTGTGGATCCGCTAATATTAACATTAGAACTTACTGCAGAAAGACTCACAGCATTATTTCTGGCACTATTCGCACTAATTGTTTTGATGGTGCTAAGAGTATAGTCATCAGAGAACGATAAACCTAAATCCATACCGGCTCCGGTAAAATCATACGTATCGAAGCCTGATGTCATTACGTTGGCATTATAACTTGTGCCATTAGAGGTCAGTGTTAATACAGAAGTAGAAGTAGAAGTAATATTAACACTAGCCATAGACGCGCCGGTTAAGGCTCCTGTAAGCTCAAATTTAGAGCCAGCATACCCGCCCCCGTCTAAGTTTGCACTATAATTTCTGGTTGCGCCAGCCAATGCTAAAGTGAAAGTGTTTGCTACCGAGTTATTTGCAAGCACTTGTTGAAAGTCTTTAAATTTAGCAGTAAAGCCATTGATAGTAGCTTGATCTTCAGGTGCAGATAAATCTATTTTATAACTTAAAGCCTGATTAATTGCGGTTAAATCTAAAATATCATCAGGTTGACCTGAACCTGCAGTGCCATCTACATATAAATTATTTTGCCAAACGGAAGTGAAGACGAAAGTATCTTGGAATGCTGAACCTAATATAGTTCCAAATGCTGCGGTTCCCGGAGTAGTAGAGTAATAAATAGAATCGGTTTGTCCGTTACCTTGTTTGTAAACAGTAGTTGTGCCTGTAACATCTACAGTAACGGTAAGACCTGCTAAAATTCCGTTATCAGCTCTAGAGTAATCAATAATAGCATTAGAATTGTTAGTTTCAACAGTGTAGCCTATACTATTACCGTTAGCATCATTTTCACTCATGGAATATTTTGCTACTCTGCTACTGCCAACAAATCCTGTAAAGTTTTCGTATTTAAGTTCATGAGCAGGACTAACACCTAATTTATCTTGCACTGTTGAATTAAAAGTATCTACAAGAATATCTGTAATCGCTGAGTTAACATTTGAAAGATCTAATTTAGAGTCATTACTAATATCGGTAATAAAAGTTATACCTGTACCTGCTCCGACTGTAGGAATAGTTTCCAATTGCAGTAAGCTATTTTGTCCGCCTAAAATAACGATATTAGCACCCTTAAATAAGAAACTAAGAAGAACACCACCGTTAGTCGAACTACCATCGTTATAAACAACTAAATCATTGCTAACGTCTTTATAAGTGAAAGTAGTATTAGAAATAGGATTAGCAAGAGTTCCCATGCTGGAAAAATCTACAGTATCTTTGGTTCCGCCTTTCATATCTATGGTAATTAATTGTTCTGCAGCGGTGGTTCCTTTAGATATTTGCAAATTACCGGCATAAGTAAAGGTATCGTCATTATTGGTTAAAGTATAGTTATTGAAATTTTTCAATCGGTCGTTATAAACATCCGTGCCAACTTGTTTCATGATGTTCATGTATATATTATTACCACCTGTAGAGCCATCGTCCATAATAGAAAGAACTACGCCGTTAGTAAAAGGTTTTGTAGTATAATCGGCTGTATCACCATAAACACCACTAACTGTTGTGCCGCCATTTCCATCTATAGTAGCTGATAAATCTTCAGCGAAAGTTATTTTATCGTTTAGATTGGTTAGTGCCAGCAATTGCCATCCTATAATATTAGGAATGTTAGTTCCGGTAATCCCTATGTTGTTAGTGGCAGTATCCCAAAATACCTCACCTGTAATTGCTGAAGATTTACTAGCAAAAGATAGAACGTTATTTAAACCACCACCCATATCAATCACAACAGCATTAGGAGAAGTGTTAGATGAATAACCACTAAGGGTAAAGTCGCCCACATCGAATACGTCATCTTGGTTAGATAGCGTAACATGTTCAATATCGTATAATCTATCAGTAAAACCGTTAGTTCCTGTTCCACTTATTGCTATATAAACGCCTGTGCTATCGGAAACGAATTTCGCAGTTAAACCGGTAACAGCACTGGAATATTCAATTTCATCCACCCCATTAGTAGCTTTACCGCCTTGATAAATATGCGACATTCCTCTACCGCCCATACCACTGGCTTTAATATGCAATTCATAGAAAGCATTAGCTCCAAATGTGGTAAAACCTTCAAGAGTCATAAAAGGAGTGCTGCTGGAAGTGGTAGAAACAGTAATATCGGTAATACCGGCATTACTTAAAAATAATTGCGTAAGTCCTGACCCACCGGTAAAGTAAAATGAAGCATCACCAAAACCATTACTGTCTATCGTTTGAGAAGCAGAAAAGAATCTTAAGTTAGCAGTTGCATATGCTGAATTATAAGTAAAGTTAACAGAATTTACGCCAGTTCCTAACTCCATAGTTTGGAAACCTTTATATTCTGTAGTTACACCTGCAGCAGGCAAACTCCCTCCTTTAAAGGTAACATTCGCCACATTATTGGCAGAATAATCTACAGTTAGGTTATAAGTAACAATGTTAGCATACAAGCTATTATTGCCACCACCCACATCGATAGTTCCTGTAGTATTATTACTATTAATGATAGTATTATCAATGCGGACAGTATCATCACCACTACCGGTAATAATACCGTTAAAATTTTCGAAAGTATCGGTGCCGCCACCTTCTTTAGCAACTGCATTGTTAGTAAAATCTATATTTATATTAGCATTGGCACTGGTAGGATCTTGTGCATAATTTAAGTAATCAATTCCTGTGCCACCGATAATATGTAAACTTGAGTCTAAATTACCCATAAACATATTACCACTATTGGTTAATTGGAAACCTGTAATAGCCCCAAGTTTTTTAGTGGGATCAGCAAAGTAAGCAGGGTCAGTTTTATTAGGATCGGTATTAATTTGATAACGACTAAAAGGATTAGCTCCACTGATACCTACTAAACCTGCGCTGTCAATAACAAAAGTTACTTGGCTGCCGGGATTATACAACTCGTAAGAAACCACATCGTTTCCGCCGCCACCATATACATATATTAAATTAGTGTTGGTGCTGGAGGCAAGAATAAATTTATCATCCCCCTGCGAACCAACAAAGTGAGTAATATTATCATTAAAATAGTCTTTATTACCGGTAGTCCCGAAATTAATACCTTTATCGATACTTTTTGTATCAAAATGCACAACTACAGCCGATGATGATGGGCGTAAAGAATAATCAATAACCGCCGTCGCACCACTAGCAGCACTACCATTATAGGTTCTGTTAGTAGTTTCACTACCCATAAACATAACCCCGCCGGCACCTGTATATTCTATTATATCAAAATTAAAAACGGTATCGATATCAGCATTACCATCTCTACTTACCTTACCTGTAGCAGCATCGTAAGAAACCTTCGCATTTCCTGAAGTTCCGCCATTATAGATAATTTTATCTTGATTAGACTGTGGAACCGAATCAGGGTTATTGTTTGAATAGTTAGAACCATTACCATCATACACATAACCATCGGTCGAGCTGGAGTTAACGGTAACTTCATCGGCATTATGCGTAAATCTTATAATGTTGAAGTTTACAAGGTTTAAAGCAACAGGAGTTGCCGTATTGCTGTTAAATCTGAAAGTTATACTACCGGTTCCAACATCGGCAAAAACACGGGTAGTATCAGTGAATCTGAAATCTACGGTATCAGAAGTGCTACCACCACCATCAATGGTAATGTTTTGAATATCGGCAGGAATGCCCGTGCTGTTAATAACTAAGGTATCCCCGAATCTTGATCCTTCAATTTTCGTAACATTATTAAATGTATCGAAGAAACTTGTGGCTTTATTAATTCTATGGCTTAATAACACAATTTCTACGTTAGATTGCGCTTGCGAATAATTCATTACAGCATTACCACTGCCACCCGGAAGATGAGAACCACCATCAAAAACATAGTTAAATCTGTTTTGTCCATAGAACATTGTATTCAATGATGCTGCTACAATAGTATAGAATCTGTTAAATACTGCATCTACTGAGTTACCGCCTTGATCCTTACCTTGCACCCAATTAATGCCGGCATAAGCAGTATCGTAAGCATCTTTTGAGACTTTTGATGTGGTGGCATCAAAAATAACATTTTGCATAGCAGAAAAATCTAACTTTCTGACAATATTATTATCAGGATTATCTGTTCCGTTATATACGGCATAAGATAAAGACTGACTACTACCTTCGAAGTCAGTCCCGAAAATAATAGTATTATTGCTGGCAGGACCAAAGTTAACTTCGTTAACACCTTGGAAACCATTAACATTCATACTATTGCCTGTCATACCACTATTGCCGAAAATAGTTGATGTTTCTATATTAAAAAACGCAGCAACAGAAGTTCCACTGGAGTTTTGCAGATCAATAAGAACATTATCGCCAACTTCACCACCAAGGATAACAGTTTTAGGCGCACCCCCACCTGAACTTAGGTTAGAAATCCACACAGTATCAGCTTGGCTTGTGCCGTAAATTGTAGTAAAGCTACCGTCAAACTGATCGTAAATACTATTATTACCTTGTTTAATTACCCTACCACCATCGCCGGTTTGCACAAGAACACCGTTTACATAAAAATCACCCAATTGAATTTTCACACCGAAACCTAAGGTTCCTGTGTAGTTTAATTCATTACCTGTGGTGCCGGCAACACCTGTAAAACTTATATTTTTAGCTAAACTGGCATTAACCACATTATTACCATGATCAAGTATCATAGTAAAACCATTATTAGAACGGGAAGACCGTAAAGTAACCGAAATATTAGTGGTGCTATTAGAAAAAAGATCAGCGGTATTGTTATCTGCCCCTAAGCTTATGGTTAATGGGTTGGCAACATCTCTAAAGTCTAAATTACCAACCGCATTAATGTTAGTATTACCAATAATGGTTACACCGGTAATTTGCGCACCCTCATGAAATATAACATTAGAAACACCACCTGAAAGGGCAACATTGTTAAATTCATGAAAATTTGGCAACGTGCCTGAAGCACCTGTGGTAATTTTAGAAGTAAAGCCATTGGCATCACCATTCGGGGCATTAAAATCAACCTCAATATTCTCAGTAATACCGGCAAAACTAATGGTATCTTCTCCGCCACCACCATATATATCTGTAATTTTGGAAGTTTGCCAGCCGGTGCTGATAGTTACGGTATCATTAAATTGCGATAGGGTTAAGGTTTGAATATTGATTAAAGTATCCATAGATTGCAGTGCATTCACACCCATGCTACCACCACTAGTAGTGCTATCAGCGGCATTATCTCCGGCATAAAATCTTTGAACAGTTGTATTGCCGCTTAAAGTAACTTGCAGAACACTACCATTGTTATTAGATAAATTACCATCTAAAGCATAAGAAACTTCATTGTTAGTGCCTTGATAACCATCAATCTCCCATCTAACCTTACCTGCAGTTCCACCGTAAGAAGAAAGGATATTAACGGTATCGTTTTGAGTTCCAAGCCTTAAGGCTTCCATATAGAACAAATGTAAGTCTAAAGTATTTCCGTTTTGTAGAGTTAAACCGTTAATATCAACCGATCCTTCACCACTAATTTGACCGGTTGCATCATATGTAGCAAATTTACCGGCTGTGCTACTATCTAAGGTAATGGCTAAAGCAGCGGTGAACGTAGTAAATTCTACCCAGTCTGTATCATTTTTAGGGTTAACTGCAGTAGAAAAGCCACCACTTTGGTCGCCGTTGGTTTCACCCCAAATATCGTTACCGTATAAATCAAAATAGCCTGAACTTGGAGCGGACATACTGTAGTCTACCACAAACGTATCATTTCCGTTTGAACCTTTAACCCCTTCTACATTTATTAATTGATCTGTCTGATTTCCTTTGGTAACTTGATTTGTATCCAAATTAAAAGTTATAGGAGAAAGCGATCTGTAATAGCTTACTAAACCATTTGCAGAGGCAGTATCATCTATTGTATACGACAATGAACTATCTAAATAATAAGTATTATTGCCACTTCCACCAATGATATGCTGAACGTTTACCAAAGTATCAGCATCGTTTCCTGTTCTGGTTCCTTTTATAACGTTGTTAGAGCGTGAGAATAAGTTAAAGTTTAAATCTAAAGCAATGGAAGAGTAATCTGCAGTATCGTAACCGCTTCCACCATCAAAGAAAATAGTTATGCCTTCGGTATTAGCAGCATTGAAATAGTCGTTACCTACGGTTCCATACACACCATTGGTATTTTGAAATTCCGATTGACCGGCAGAACCTCTAACAGTATCCCAAAAATCTACAAACATGGTGCCTGCAGTATCGAAAGTTACCACAATATGATTAACTTCTGACTGTCTTAATGCGGCAAAGTTTACCACATCCATACCGCCACCCATATCAAAAGTTAAACCTTTAATCTCATTAAGAGTGGTGGACGCAGAAAAAATAACCACATCGTTGAAAGCAGTGCCAATGAAATGTTGAAAATTTTTGAAATAATCTACGGTGTTGCTTAAAATTCTGGTTACCGAAGAGCTGGCACCATTAAATACAAAAGTTACACCATATTCAGTTCCGTTATTATTAACACTTGGGGTAGTAACATTGGCATAAGATAATGTATTATTGCCACCACCGTTGCCATCTAGACTGAACCCTCTATTACCTACACCTGTGGCATCATCCATTAAGAAATAATCACTACCGCTTTTGGTTCCGATAATAGTTTGGATATTAATAGAATCTGAAGAGTTGTTTGGCGGAGTTATCATAACTTTAAAAGAATCGGTGCCTTTGCCACCACTACCATCGGCAGTGCCGCCCGTAGCTTTATAAACATTAGCCATACCGTTAGTTACGCCGTTATCAAAAATAACGCTGATACCAGCCGTTAAGTTATCAGACCCATAACTTAAAACATCTTGACCTGCTCCGGCATCAAGGGTGTAAGAACCATCTTCATCGGTAACAATAATTATGTCTCTTCTGGAAGATAGCTGTAAATTCGCAAAATTAAAATTACCCTCAAGAGTATCTTTATGCAAACCGGTATCAGCTTGCAACGCTTCATTGGTAGTATACTCGGAAGTTTTATAAACATAATATTTACCACTGCCGTCTAACACAATGGTAACACCACTGGTAGAGTCTTTGTAAGATACAGTATCGGTATTATCTAAACCTCCATAGATATAGTTTTGAGAAAAAGAACCGTAAAAAGTATCTGCGCCGGAAGAGCCTTTAATTATTTGAAAATTTCTAATAGAGTTAGCACCGTTTTTATTGAAATCACCGTTGGTATCTGTAGTGCCATCATATAACTGCACAACACCTTCATTGGCATTGAAAGTAATAAAACCACCTGTTGCCACATCTTCATAAGTTAGAGTATCGTTTCCACCCATACCATCTAATTGAAGAAATACAGTGGTGCCACTAAACCCTGCAACCAAATTACCATAGAATGTTTCATCATTCTTAGAACCTCTAACGATTTCAAAGCCATCAAAAGACATAATAGCTCTACCACTATTATCTTCAACTGAGCTTCTATCTCCAATTCTGATTGAAGCATTAGCAAAATTTTCGTCAATAATTATAGTATCTTTATCTGTTCTGGTTGGTTGACCTGTATCAGGATTTATAGGCATATCGCCACCGTGGATGTATAAATCACCTAAATCACGGGCATTAGAAACAACTACGGTATCGTTATATTGCGATAAATAAATATTTTGGAAACCTTTAACAAGATCTATCCCTTGAGCTTTTACAAGAAGAAGATCGTAATCATTAATTTTTGAAAGGTTTTTAAAATCGCTGCCTGCGAATCCTTTTAAAGCAGCAGCATCATAACCATAATAAAGAGTCATACCTGCACTTGCGGTATTAGTATTAGCAAATTTGGCTAAATCGCTTTCATCAGCACGGGTTCTAACCGGCTTGCGGTTATCGTAATACAACTGATTATTCCCTGTGCCATTGGAACTTATCATATCATTTCCTTGGCTACCCCAAACTTGGTTATCACCACCGTTCACCATAACAAGATCATCACCACCATAGGTAAAGACTCTATCATTACCACCACCGGAATTAATAATGTTATTACCACCACCGCCGACAATAATATCATCGCCATTGCCGGTGGTTGCATTAACAGGATTCGGAACTGTAGATAATACAAATCCATTAGATTTATCTAAATGCGATTCTTGCGAAACCGGATATAAAGACAACGATGTGCTTGATGTAGCATCTAAAAATGCCCCTGAACTTGGGTCTAAGTATTTAATATTATACACTAAGTCAAAATTCATAATTTCTGTGTTAGCAGCAAAGGACATTATAAATTGCATAACCCCAACAGGATTAATATCGGAGATGGAATATACCGTTCCATCTTCAGTTTGCTGGATATTACTAAAATGAAGACCTGCGCCTTCTTCCAGTTTAATAATATCCTCAGCTTTTTTAGGCACTACGATTTCTATATAGCTTGGAAATGTTCCCCTTGTGTAGTTCATATTAAACACATACTTCATTTCATCGGTAGAGTTATTGATGAAAGTATTAGCGTTAGAATGTGTATTTATTTCGTTAGCATATAATAAAGAGAATTTATCATCACCATAGTCAAACCCATTTTCAAACTGCCAAGTTAGGTAGTCATGACCATCAACTTGTGTATTACCTACAGGTGATAATTGCGAACCGTAACGAACAGTTGTATCTAAACTTGGAAGATTCTTAGGAGTAGTATCACCGGGTAAATAGTTAGATTTATCTAAGGTGTAAGGTTGATTGGTAGAATATATTGTGGAAACGAAAGAACCACGTCCTGTTGCCACCCCTACTTGTTCCACGGTTCCTGTGGTATCAATCACATCACTTGGCACACCTTTGGTTAATACATCGGAATTACCTTGTCCGCTGATTGGCATACCTGCGGTATTATCGGCATCTTGGTCGGAAGCTATTTGGATTAATTTTGGCTCACTATTAGAATATTCTACTTGGTTTTCATTGGCTAAAATTAAAAGAGCTTTGTTGTAATCTAACACATCGGTTACGCTAAGGAATTCTTCAAGGGAAAGTGTGCGACCATCCATTGTAACTAATCTTGGTGCGCTGTCGCCGAATCCGATTGCCGCCATGGAAACTAAGGTTAATGTGGATCCATTAGCAAAAACTATATGAATATCGCCTTTGATTACTTCAACTTTAAGGGCTTTGTTATCGCCAATATCGAAATTTAAAGCTACCTCGTCGCCCGGGCGAACATAGGCAATATCTCTTCTGCCGCCTTGTGATGGAGCATATAAAGATACTTTATTTCCTTCATAGCTTACAACGTTTTGCTCATCCATAACCAAAATTCCTTATTTGAATCTATTTAATCTTATAGAATAGGTATATATCAATTATTTTTAAAATACAAATCTGAAGCCCTATTTATTAGGTGATATTGCAAAAATACGCAATAAAATTGCGCGATGTTTATTTTGGACAGATATTACCTAGATTTTTAACGTTTTGGCGAATCGGAGAATCCCGGAATCCATTTTTAACTTGCATTTATGACAAAGTCTTACTATTTTAATAGGATATGAGAACGGATTTTTGAATGCTTTTTAAAATACTCTTTGAATTTTACGCCTATGCGTGTCTTTTAATATTCTTCTGCGGAAGTATATATAAGATAGTGATGGTATTTGTTCGCAATCCTGTTATTGATGAAAATGTGGCAAAATATATTAATATCGGACTGATAACTTTAATATTCCTACATTTTGCCGCTTACTTTGCAGCGCGGGAGATTTTTCTGCTGGCAGGAATTAATGGCGGTGAGCAAACCCGCCTAGCTAATATGGTGAGCGGTGCCATTATTACCGTGTTTCTAACTGCTTTAGTTATCTTTATTTTTAGGAAATATTTTAAGAATCACCTATCTTTTAAAGGAAGTTGGGGCGAAAAATTAGTAGGATTAATAATTATTTTGCATATCTTTTTAGGATTCGCTGCTATTGGTGCTACCGCAGGCTTTGAGGATAAAACCCTTAAGAGCGTTGTCTACGCCAAATATTTTGCAGGACTATTTTCTTTTGAGGAGAATCCTGCAGGGCATTTAGAGAATCTTAGTTGGATCACCCTATCGCATTTATTATTAGGCTATTCACTATTGGCGGTTTTGCCTTTTACCAAAGTAATTGATATGACAATGCAAATTCCCCTTCGCTGGCGAAGGGGTGGACGCCATGGGCGGACGGGGTAGTGGAACTAATTTTTAAATATTAAATTTATTGTTCATAATTTTCTACTACCCCGTCAGCTACGCTGCCACCCCTTCTTCAAAGAAGGGGAATTTATCTCTACTAGTAGTTTTCCATATCCAAAAATCCGTAAATAATAAATAGCTTTTTCAGCTTTTCTTTAATCTCGGCATAATCCATGGCATTATCGATAATCATAATGTTCGGCAACTGACATTTACTTGCCATATCGCGATTCATTACAAAAATGCTGGCATCTTTACCATCTATCGGAAGTTCCGTGGTAAAATCTACTTCCATATTAATAAAACCTAAATCTTTAATTGCAGACTTTATATGATGGACTAAAAGCAATCCATCTTCCGCTTTTTCGCAAACGCCTAATATTTTCATTTTACCTCATTGTTTATAGTATTTAGTAAAGTGTGAGACTTATCGTCTTGGGTAATTTCCCAAATTAATACACCGCCCATCTTTTTATTTTTCATGTATTTCATAAGCTCACGAATGCTTTTAGGATCGTGATAGGAAACAAAAATCCTCTCATTTTTATTATAAGCATAGGTGGCTTTTGTTTTTTTATCAAAAAATACTTTAAAATCAGCATTTTTTAAATAGTTTTCTTTAATATAACCGTAAGAAGCAGAATTTTTGCCGGCATTGCCTTTAAAATCTTGGTATAGTCCTGTTTTGGTATTGCCCTCGACCTCTCCTAAGGGACGTCCGTAAAAGGCTATCCCTAGAATCAGCTTGTTAGGATTAATACCGCTTGAAAGAATTAAATTTAAACCATCGTCAATGCTCCAAGAGGATTCGCCCTTGTATAAAGCCACATGTGAGCCTGTTTTGTTTGAGAAAGTCCCAACTAAATTGTAAGACATTACGCCGAAGTAATCCACATATTGCTCCATGGCTTTAAAGTCTACGCCTTTAAGTGAGCTAACTCCGATACCAACTGCCACAGAAATTGTGTAATATTTATTAGTTTGAAAACCCAGTATACTTAATTGATTGCGAATCTCCTCAATTAATAGCACAAAATTTTCACGGTCATTGGGACTATATGCAATGACACCGCCTGCACCTGTTAATGGAAATTCCCAGTCTATATCTACACCATCAAAATTATATTCTGACAAAAAATTTGCCACACTACGCGCAAAAATTTCGCGGGATTTTTGTGTAGACGCCGCTTGAGAGAAGCCATCTACGCCCCAGCCTCCTACAGAAACTATCAACTGCAAGTTAGGATTCTCTTGTTTTATGGCTTGCACCTTTTGGAGATTCTCTAAAAAGCTGTATTTGGAAGAACCTTTGCCAAGAATCACCTCATTATTATTAATTTCTAAAAAAGAATATTTAAGGATGGTAAGTTTTGCGGCATCTATATCTTGCACCTCCCAATTAACCCAAGAAGGCAAATAGCCAACCACTTGATAGTTCTGTTTGGCAGCACATCCTAAAAATAGTAAAAAGCTACTCATAAGCAAGGCTAAGTATAAATTCTTCATTTTTTAATCGCAAAATTAAGTGTAATTAAATTAATATTTAACATATAATAATAAATATATCATTAAAATTGGAGATGTGATGCGTATCGGTATAGTTTTAGCAATGGAAGAAGAGTTCAAAGCCGTTTCCACATTGGCTTTGCAAAAATTAATGAATGACGATTCTTATAAAATATATATGTCTAAATATAAAAATTTAGAAGTTTTCGCAATTATTGCTAAAATCGGTAAAGCGGCGGCGGCAAGTGCCACAACTCATTTGATTAATCGGCATAACCCCGATTTTTTAATAAATCTTGGTTCAAGCGGCGGCGTTAATTCTGCCAAAATTGCTTCCATAGTTTTAGGAAATGCAGCAGGTTATTACGATGTGGATGCTACCGCTTTCGGTTATAAACTAGGGCAACTGCCACAGCAGAAAGAATTTTTTACCTCACAAGAATCTATTGTGAAATTTAATGATTTATTGTCTGCTGTGAAAAAACAGCATGAGGTTTTAAATGGCTTCGTTATCACAGGCGATAGCTTTGTAGCAGATAAAACTAAAGTAGATTCCATAAAAACTATGTATCAAAATACCATGGCAATAGAAATGGAGGCTGCAGCTTTCGCACAGGTTTGCAATACCTATAATAAAGATTTTTTACTTGTGAAAAAAATCTCAGATATGGCAGACTCCGGCGCAGATAAATCTTTTAAAGAAGAAATCGCTAAAATGAGTGAGAACACTACAAGTGTTATGCAAGCAGTGTTGGATTATTTGAGCGATTTAAAATAATTACTTAGCATCCCTTAATCTCGCATTTAGCGATTTTTCCAGTGTGGCAATTATCTTATTAGAAAGGTCTACAATCTCTTCTTCCACAAAAGTTTTACCTGCGCTTTGCAATGTGGCGGTGATTGCAATGGATTTTTTACCTTCCTCAATATTACTACCTTCATACACATCAAACACATTTACATCTGTGATAATTTTTTTATCCACCGATTTTACTAGGCGCAGAATTTCACCTGCAGTAGTTTCCTTATCTACAATAAAAGCAAAATCACGTATAACAGGCATAATTTCATTAATAATAAGAGGAGCTTTAGCGAATCCTTTATTTTTCGGCTCAGGCAAACGATTAAGAAATAACTCAAACACCACTGTAGAAGTTTTAATATTCATTGCCGCTAAAACTTTAGGATGCAGCTCACCAAAATAGCCAATCACATTTTTACCCATGTTTAATGATGCACTTTTAGAGGGGTGATAGTAAACAGGTAAATCTTTTTGAATTATACTCATATTATCAGGATTAAACTTCAAGCTATTAATCAGTGCAAAGAGAGTTTCCTTAGCATTCCAAACATCGTAAGGATTGACCTTATCTTTCCAGTTAGCAATCGCTGAATTTCCTACCAAAATGCCCCCTGCTACCATTTCTTGAGTGGAGGAATTGTTATAAATATTCGCCACCTCAAAGAGTTGTAAGTTGGAAAAACCACGATTGATATTCTCGCCTGTCAAAAGCATAAGGCTTGGAATTAAAGATTTTCTCATAACCGCAAGCTCTTCGGAAATAGGATTTTGTAAAGTTAATTCTTCCTCAAAAATTCCAAATAAATTTGCCATTGATTTTGAGATAAACGACATGGAGATAACTTCCTGCAAGCCCAGTTTACCTAAGGTTTGTTTCGCATTTAGTTGTAATCCATAATTATAATCAAAAGATTTAGCCGCATTTTTAGAATTTCTGTAAATTTCCACTTTTGGTAGATTATCAGCACTGTAAAGCCTGATAATTTCAGCCACTACCACGCTTTTATCATCAATATCGTTGCGATTACTTGGCGGAATAACCTCAAAAATATTGTTGTTTTGCGATATACTAAATCTTAATTTTTCTAGAATCTGCGTAATTTCTGCAGCGGTAAAATTAACGCCCGCCAGTTGATTGATATAGTCTAAGCTAAGCGTTAGCTTTTTGGTTTCCACAGGGGATTCGGCAACAACAAACCCTTCAACACTACCACCACAAATAGAAGTAATTAACCAAATCGCTATTTCAAAAGCCTCATTCATCGCCAAAATATCAATTTCACGCTCATAACGATAGGCAGATTCTGTATTAATTCCTAATTCTCGTTTAGCAAGAGCCACCACTTTATTATCAAAATGCGCACATTCTAGTAGAATATTTTGCGTATTGTTATCAACCGCTGTTGCAAGACTGCCTTTAATGCCTGCAATGGCTCCAATTTTTCCATTAATATTTACAGTAGGGCTAATATTACTAAGCGTATATTCTTTTTCATCAAGAGCAATATACTTTTCGCCACCATTAGCAAATTCAACCGCTATAGTTGTTTCTGCATTAATATCTGCTTGTAGTTTATTTAAATCGTAAGCATGAAGCGGCTGATTTAAATCAAAGCAAATGATATTAGTAATATCTACTAAAGCACCACGACTTTCCTGACCAATTAAATGCAACCTTTGTTTTAACCATTTTGGCGATTCCACATTTTTAACGCCCACTATTTTGGTAGCTAAAAATTTACGGGAAATATTTTCATCTAAATTAAATTTTATTTTAGATGCACTGCCCCAGTTGATTTTATCAAACATAATCGGCTTTAACTTACCAATGCCAAAACTGGCTAAATCTTTAGCAATACCGTATACACCAAGCAAATCGCCACGATTGGGGGTTATGGAGACATCTATTACAATATCATCCAAACCCAGCTTACCAGCTGCCGAATCTCCCACAGCCCCATCAGCAAACTCTATAATGCCATCATGATCGTCTGACAAGCCCATCTCACGCTCACTCAGCATCATACCATTGCTTTCCACATCCCGAATTTTGGCAGGTTTTAAGACCACATCAATCCCCGGAATATACGAACCACTTGGGGCATACACCACATAAATTCCTGCCCTCGCATTAAATGCGCCGCAAACTATTTGCAATAGTCCATCTTTGGTTTCCACCTGACACACCTGTAGTTTATCGGCATTAGGGTGCTTAGTGGCAGATTTAATATATCCTATGGAAAAATCTTTATATTTGTCTTGATAATTTTGGATTTCTTCCACCTCAACACCCATTTTAACTAAGGTGTCGCAAACTTCCTCTAAGCTATTATCAAAATCTAAATGGTCTTTTAACCAAGAAAGTGTAAATTTCATAACTGTCTCTGTTTTTTAAAATTAAAATGTTCCACGTGAAACATTACATGTATAATTAATCCAATCCACCAAAAATGGTAGGAGTTTTAATAGGATTGATATTGTAGTAATCTGCCCAGCGAATATCGCCGCAATACATATCCCGTAAATCTTTAAAACCGTATTTAAGCATTACAATACGCTCAATACCCATGCCGAAAGCCAGTCCTGCATATTTAGTGCTATCTATCCCGCAATTTTCTAAAACATTTGGATGCACAATACCGCTACCCAAAATTTCTAAGAAATCTTCCCCTTTGCCAATTACTAAAGAATCGCCACTTTTATCGCAAAGCATATCCACCTCATAAGAAGGCGATGTAAATGGAAAATAGCTGGGACGGAAGCGCATAGGGATATTATCTACACCAAAAAAGCTACCGCAAAAATTAGTTAAAATAGATTTTAAAAGCGGCACACTGATATTTTCAATTTTATCCACATACAACCCTTCCACTTGGTGAAACATGGGCGAATGCGTAGCATCGCTATCTGCCCTGTAAGTTCTGCCGGGCGCAATAATTTTTATGGGTTTGCCGCTATAGAGGTCATCCTTTTTGGCTATCATAGTGCGAATTTGCGTATTAGAAGTATGGGTTCGCAAAACCTTTCTATTGCCAGCCGAGTCCAAAGAGTTTAAATAGAAAGTATCTTGGTCTTGCCGAGCCGGATGGTGCGACGGCACATTAAGCGCCGTAAAATTAAACCAATCTTCCTCAATTTCGTTTGCCACAGCTACCTCAAACTCCTGAGCCGCAAATATGGCAATAATTTGCTCAATGGCATTAGATATAGGATGAATTCCGCCTGCATGTAATGGAGCAATTGGCAAAGTTAAATCTAGTTTTTCTGAGGCGATTTTTTCATTTAGCGCAATTTCTTTCAGCTCTTCTGTTTTTTGTGAGAAAATTTCCAATAATTGTGCTTTTTGCGAATTTAAAAACGCTCCACGAGTTTTTTTATCTTCCACGCTAAGACTAGCCATATCTTTAAGAGCAGCAGAAAAATACCCGCTTTTAGAAAAAAGCTCAATATGAACTTCCTCTAAAGTCTTTAAGTCGGCTGCATTAGCAATTTTTTGCGAATATTCATTTAAATTTATGTCGCTCAACGATTCGTTCCTGTTTATTTAATTACTTTAAGTTATTATATAGCATGTGTGGTTCTTTTTACATTAAAATAATGTAAAGCCATCGCAGAAATAACAAATGTTGCACCGATAATTTCAAAATTAGTTACACCATATCCCATAAGGATACTACCAATAATTGCCACCACCGGAATTAAATTATTAAGAAGCATTACATTAACCGCTCCAATTATTTTTAAAGCACGAAACCATAACAGCATAGGAAATGTTCCAGCTAACACAACTGTGTATAACAGCTCCCATTTAATATTTACAATATTTTGCCAAGTTGGAAAATTGGCATAACCTAGCATAGTTTCTACATAGGCAAATAAAATAAAAAATGTAATACCTCCTATTGAGGTAATGGCTGTGAATCTTAAAACCGAATAATCTTTAAATTTAGGAGCTAAAACCCCTGAAAATGTAGCCATTATACAACCAATTATTATTAATAACACGCCCAAAGGATTACCTTCAGTTAAAAAAGCTAAATTACCTTCACTGGCTGCAATAAATACTCCCACAAACGCTATAAGGATAATCACAAAAGTTAAAGTATTAAATTTTTGCCGAAATAGGATAAAAGAAACTATAATCGCAAAAAGTGGCATAATCGGATTAATAACCGCCCCCATAACTCCACTGGATAAATTAACTCCCATCCATACCAACACATTAAACCCGGTCATGGAAAATGCCCCTAAAAGAAAAGCATAAAAAGACATTTTATCGAGCTTAAAAGCGGCACGACCTTCTACAACATATAAAACTATAAACACAACCATAGCCGAAGGCAGATAGCGAATTGTTGCAAAATAAATTGGGCTAATTTCCTGAAAAATTGGTGTAGCCATAACAAACAATATTCCCCAAATTGTAGCTGGAGAACAAGCCAAAATTAAAGTTTTTAGATGACTCATATTTTAATTCCTATATTTAATATACTTTTTATAGCAAACTTATATATAGGATTGTAAAAATAAAAGTCAAGATTATTTAAAAATTTATTTACAAAGCATGGGTAGTTCTTTGAACATTAACATAATGGATACCCATCGCTATAAATATAATCACCGTGCCTATCACTTCAAAAATGCTAACGCCAAAACCTACAAGAATAGTGCCTGAAATTGTAACCACAGGCACGAGGTTGCTTACCAGCATCATGTTAACCGCACCAATAATTTTGGCTCCCTTATACCATATAAGATTCGGCAATGTCCCCGCTAAAATTCCCGTATACAACAGCTCCCATTTAACATTCATTACATTTTCCATGCTGGGAATGGGGGCGAATCCTAAACTATTTTCCACAAACGCAAAAATTAGCAAAGCGCAAACACCACTGCCATTGGTAACAACGGTAAATCGTAAAACCGAATAATCTTTAAATCTTGGACCATAAATTCCTGTAAACACCACCATAAAAGAGCCAATAAATATTAAAAAGAATCCTCTGGGATCGCCTTGGGTTAAAAAGGCTAAATTGCCCTCACTTGCGGCAAAAAACACTCCAAAAAAGGCAATTACAATGGTTATAAAAGTTAAAGCATTGAACTTTTGCCGAAACAATATAAAAGAAACTATAATTGCAAAAAGCGGTTGAATTGGCTGAAAAATTGCTCCCATAACGCCACTGGATAATTTTATACCTATCCACACTATCACATTAAAGCCTATCATGGCAACCGCTCCAATGAACATCACGAAAAGGAATCTTCTATCTACCTTAAAGGCTGTGCGCCCTTCCACAAAATATAAAATTATTAGAGCCACCGCCGTAGACGGTAAAAAGCGAACAATGGCAAAATAAATTGGACTGACTTCCTCAAAAATCGGGTTTGCCATTATAAATAGAATCCCCCAAATGATTGATGGAAGAACTACTATCAGTAAAGTTTTTGCATGATTCATATTTATTTTTAACCTGCGATGTGATATAGTTTATATATTAACAGAAATAACATAATATTATATATGTATGTGAGTAAAATGCAAACTATTATTCCCGATAACCTTAAACCACTTTATGTTAGAGCCAAACGCAGAGGCTTAATTGAGTTAGATATTTTACTGGGTTATGTGGCAGATAAATATCTGCTGTCCATGAGTGCAGAGCAAGTTGAGCGGTTTAGAATTTTGCTACTGCAAGAGGACAGTAATATTTTTAAATGGATTATGGATAAAGAACCTGTTCCTAAAGAATTTGATAACGATATTTGGGAAATGGTGAAGTCGTTTGATTCATCCGACAAAAAAGCAATGATGTAAACTAAAATCTAATACTTTGGCTTTCTATGTTGTCGCTTTCCTCCTTATGTATGTTTAATACACTACGAAGGAAAGCTCCTAATATAAAGCTCAAATTATTAAATTTTATTATTTTTAATAAGGAGTATAATCATGACTAAAGTAAAAGCCTATGCCGCACTTGAAGAAAAAGGCAAATTAGTTCCTTGGGAATTTGAACAAAGACCTATGCGCGACAACGATGTTATTATGGATATTTTGTATGCAGGTATTTGCCACAGTGATATTCATAATGTAAATGGCGACTGGGGTAGCAATCCTGATGGTTTTCCTATGGTGCCGGGACATGAAATTGTTGGGAAAGTGGTAAAAGTTGGAAATGCTGTTAAAAAGTTTAAAGTTGGAGACCTTGCTGCTATCGGTTGCTTAGTGGATTCTTGTCAGCATTGCAACCCTTGTAAACATGATTTAGAGCAATATTGTGAAAACGGCATGACCGGCACCTATCACGATAAAGATAGGGTTGATGGTTCTACCACCTACGGTGGCTATTCTCAGCAAATTATCGCTCGTGAAGAATTCGTATTGCGTGTGCCTACTAACCTAGACCTTAAAGCTGTAGCTCCATTACTTTGTGCCGGTATTACTACTTATTCACCACTTAGACATTGGAATGTTAAGCCGGGCGACAATGTAGCGGTAATTGGCTTAGGCGGCTTAGGACACATGGCAATTAAATTAGCCCATGCTATGGGTGCTAATGTTACGCTTTTTAGCCGTTCGCCAAATAAAGAAGCTGATGCTAAAGCACTGGGTGCGTCTAACGTCATTATTTCTACAGATGCCACACAAATGAAAGCTGCTAAAGGCAAGTTTAGCTTAATTATTGATACGGTTCCTTACAAACACGATCTTAAACCTTATGTTAATACCTTAAGTATTAACGGCACACTAGTAATTGTTGGCTATCTTGGTGATACCAATGATATTCTCAATACTGTCCCTCTAATTATGGGAAGAAAATCTGTAGCGGGTTCGGTAATTGGCGGTATCGCTGAAACCCAAGAACTGCTGGATTTCTGCGGTAAACATAATATCGTATCGGAAGTAGAAATGATTAATATTCAAGATGTTAATACCGCTTACGAAAGAATGCTTAAAAGTGATGTGAAATATCGTTTTGTAATTGATATTAATTCTTTGAAGTAAGTCTTTAAGCCCCTTTCAAAGAGAGGGGCTTTTTTTAGAAAATATATGAAGCAAGACCTAAGTATGATATTAATACTATCATTAAAATTCCTGCCAAAATAAATGGTTTAAATCCAACATTTTTAATTTTAACAAAATTTGTCCCAATGCCAAGGGCAGCCATTGCCATGGTTAATAATAAATTATCAAGGGTATTGATGGCATTAATAGCGGTTGAGGGAATAATATCTAAAGAATTTAGACCGCTCATTATTATAAACCCTATAACAAACCATGGAAATGTTTCTAAGACTATAGAGGTCGTGCTTTTATCATCTTTTTTAGAGTATTCATAATTATATTTTTTGCTAAAGAAAATACTAATAACCACAATAACCGGCAGTAAAAGCATAACTCTTGTTAGCTTAACAATAATGGCGATGGCGGTTACATTTTCATTTATCATATCTCCTGCTGCTACCACTTGAGCGACCTCATGAACTGTAGCACCAAGGGCAACTCCCATATAATAATCGCTTAAATTTAAAAACATTATGATATATGGAAAAGTAAACATCGCAATAGTCCCAAAAATAACTACCGTAGCAATAGCAATGGCAACCTCGTGATTTTTAGCCTTAATCGCACCGTTAAGTGCCAACACCGCAGCAGCTCCACAAATAGCACTTCCGGCACTTATTAAAGTTGCGAGTTTATCGTTTAATTTAAAAATTCTGGTTCCAAGATTATAACCAATTATTATAATAGATATAATCACAAACAAATCAATCAACAGAGGAATAATTCCTACATTTAGGATTTCTTGAAAAGTAATCCTAAATCCGTAAAAAATAATGCCTAAACGCAATAGTCTTTTTTGAGAAAACGCTAAACCATCGTGATATTTATGAGAAATATATTTTGTAATTGGCTTATCAAATAAATTTCCTACAATCATTCCAATAATAATTGCAATTGTAAGCGAGCTTATATGAAGATTATCAAAAAATATATTAGCAAGGAATATACTCATTAAAGATATTAATAAAGAGAAGAGAATCCCTTTGTATATATTTTTAAAAACAATAAACCATCTAACCATTAAAATAAACACTTATAGAATTAATCTGAACACCATAAAATTATAAACAAAATAATAAAAAAAAGAAGTAAATTATTCTATACCAGCAACTAGGAAATGGATAGTATCGTAATTTGATATAAAAAAATCCCTTCTCAAAGAGAAGGGTTGGTGGGATAACCAGTGAAGTAATAAAAGAAGGCGCGATTTTATTTAGTTAATCTCCATACCTAAATATATAAAATTTCCTTGATTATCTAAAGCCTCTAGTGCTTATCTAGCAACTTCATTAATTTTTCAATATTCAACTGAGGCTAAAAATGTTATACTTATTAGCTAGGTTGAACTTGTATAAAATATCTTCTAAGAATTTTTATATAAGTTTATAATAATTAATTATTTTGCTCATTGCAAGCATAAAATGAGCTAATTGAATCTTTTTAAGGTAAGTTGCTTGGAAATACAAGACTTTGTAATTAAAAAATTAAAATTACTAATTAAACATAAATACAAAAATCAGCTGGAATTTTGTAAAGAATTTGGTATAAATTCACCGCAACTAAGCAGATATATGGTTGGTAAAACAGCTATAAGTATAGATTTACTTAGTCGAATCGCTGATTTTTCTAATATTCACATAAGCTACTTTTTTATTGACGAATCCTCACCAGCTGCAATTGATTATGATTTACTGGATGAGGTTATTTCGCTGGTTGACCAATATGCAATGGACAACAACATTAAAGTTGGCAGTAAACAGTATCTTACCATCTACGAAGCTATCTCTAATTTTAAAGATAATAATAAAAGTATTCCTACTCAAGAAATATTTAAATTACTAAAGCCTACTTTGGAAACTTTGAAACATTAGGGGTCTTAAGTAGTAAAGCCTGAATATATCCTATTTAACTTCAATGACATGTCTCTCCTGTGGAGAATTACGAAGATGTCATAATGCAGTTAAATAGGATATTTTCAGGCTTTACTTCTATTGGGAGATGAAAATAAAAAAGAGCCTATAAGAGATAAACTTATAGGCTTTTTTTAGTAAGGGAAAAGAGAAGGAAGTTAGAAGGTGGAAGAGAGAGCTAAATATATTTGATTATTAAGTTTAGTCTTTCAGAAACATTGAGCCTAAAACGACTACAAAAAATATTTCCTTATCCTATACATCAATAATACTTTAAAGGAGGTGATCCAGCCGCAGGTTCCCCTACGGCTACCTTGTTACGACTTCACCCCAGTCACTAATTCTACCGTGGCTGGCTTCCTCCATTGCTGGTTGGTACACCATCTTAAGGTAAAATCAGCTCCCATGGTGTGACGGGCGGTGTGTACAAGACCCGGGAACGTATTCACCGCAGCATGCTGATCTGCGATTACTAGCGATTCCAACTTCATGTTCTCGAGTTGCAGAGAACAATCTGAACTGAGGTAATGTTTTTTAGATTTGCGCACTCTCGCGAGTTGGCTTCTTTTTGTCATTACCATTGTAGCACGTGTGTAGCCCAAGGCATAAGGGCCATGAGGACTTGACGTCATCCCCACCTTCCTCTGGCTTAACACCAGCAGTTTCTTTAGAGTTCTCAACATTACTTGTTAGCAACTAAAGATGAGGGTTGCGCTCGTTGCGGGACTTAACCCAACATCTCACGACACGAGCTGACGACAGCCATGCAGCACCTGTATTAGTCCAACTAAATGACAATCTGTGTTTCCACAAATCTTAACTAATATGTCAAGCCTTGGTAAGGTTCTGCGCGTAGCTTCGAATTAAACCACATGCTCCACCGCTTGTGCGGGTCCCCGTCAATTTCTTTGAGTTTTAATCTTGCGACCGTACTACTCAGGCGGAGTGCTTAATGCGTTAGCTCAGATACTGAAAGGATTAACCTCCCAACATCTAGCACTCATCGTTTACAGTGTGGACTACCAGGGTATCTAATCCTGTTTGCTCCCCACACTTTCGTGACTCAGCGTCAGTTGTAGCCCAGGTAAACGCCTTCGCTACTGGTGTTCCTCCAAATATCTACGAATTTCACCTCTACACTTGGAATTCCATTACCCCCTACTACTCTCTAGCTACCCAGTTTCAAATGCGGTTCTTAACTTGAGATTAAGGATTTCACATCTGACTTAAATAGCCGCCTACTCACGCTTTACGCCCAGTGATTCCGAACAACGCTAGTTCCCTTCGTATTACCGCGGCTGCTGGCACGAAGTTTGCCGGAACTTATTCTCCGATTACCGTCATCATCTTCATCGGTAAAAGAGTTTTACAACCCGAAGGCCTTCTTCACTCACGCGGCATTGCTGGATCAGGGTTCCCCCCATTGTCCAAAATTCCCCACTGCTGCCTCCCGTAGGAGTCTGGGCCGTGTCTCAGTCCCAGTGTGGCTGATCTTCCTCTCAGAACAGCTATTGATCATCGCCTTGGTAAGCTCTTACCCCACCAACTAACTAATCAACCGCGGGCTAATCTTAAAGTGCATTGCTGCTTTACTGTCTCCAGCACATCCGGTATTAGCTACCGTTTCCAGTAGTTATTCCAGGCTTTAAGGTATATTCCCACGTGTTACTCACCCGTGCGCCACTAGCATTACTGCTCGTGCGACTTGCATGTGTTAAGCATGCCGCCAGCGTTCGTTCTGAGCCAGAATCAAACTCTTAATTTAATTAACTTCCCATCACATACGTTAGCTGACCTAACTTCGTTCTCACGAAATTAGCTCTTCTTCCATATAGCTGGCAAACCCTCTCGTCCACCTACTATCTTCCTTCTTACCTTACTAATTGTCGCCTACACGATTCTTTCGGCTCCTGCGTGCAACTTTTATACTTTA
>JAISPM010000073.1 GCA_031274895.1 Alphaproteobacteria bacterium | reverse complement strand
TTTTGGCGCACCTATTGGGCGGTAGTGTGAAATCGCATAAAAAAGAGTATGGTAAGGCGACACTTAATGTATGCTCAGAAAGTCCGCTGTTGGCAGAAATTCCAAAGGAGAGCCAAGTGTGGATGAGCCATGGCGATGCCGTGGTAGATTTGCCTAAGGGCTTCACAACTATCGCCAAAAGTGGTGAGGTGAATGCTGCCATGGAAAATACTGATGCTAATATTTACGGCGTGCAGTTTCATCCGGAGGTTAGCCATAGCCTTTATGGTGAGCAAATACTATCTAACTTTTTGTTTAATATTTGCGGCTGCGTGGTGGATTGGACTATGGATTCATACATGAATGATAAAATTACGGAAATTAAAGCCATAGTGGGCGATAAAAAAGTTGTTTTAGGGCTGAGTGGTGGTGTGGATTCCTCAGTAGCTGCCATGTTAATTCATCGCGCCATTGGTGAAAATTTAATGTGTGTATTTGTAGATACAGGGCTGTTGCGTTTAAATGAATGTGCGCAGGTGCAGGAAACCTATGCGCCATTTGGGTTGAATATTTCTTATATTAATGCAGGGGCGCAATTCTTTAAGGCACTTTCGGGTGTGGCAGAACCTGAGGCGAAACGTAAAATAATTGGTCATGAATTTATTACAGTGTTCAACAATACCATTGGCAATTTAAAAGATGTAGACTTTCTGGCACAGGGGACAATCTACCCTGATATTATTGAATCCTCAAGTAGTAGTGGCGTATCTAAGGTGATTAAATCGCACCATAATGTTGGTGGCTTGCCTGAGGATATGAAATTGCAATTACTGGAACCGCTGAAGTATCTGTTTAAAGACGAAGTGCGTCGGCTGGGAAAATTATTAGGACTTCCTGAAAATTTAATTAATCGCCATCCTTTCCCGGGACCAGGATTGGGTATTAGGGTTGTAGGCGAAGTTGTAGCAGAAAAAGTTGCCATATTGCAACAAGCCGACAGTATATTCTTAGAGGAATTACGCAAGGAAGATTTGTATAACAAAGTATCGCAAGCCTTTGCGGTGTTGTTGCCTGTGAAGTCGGTTGGTGTAATGGGCGATAACCGCAGCTACGAATGGACAGCAGTATTGCGTTCAGTGTCCACCATAGATTTCATGACCGCAGAAGTGAGTCGCATTCCATTTGAAGTGCTTGAGAGAGTAGCCTTGCGCATTGTGAACGAGGTAGCAGGGATTAATAGAGTGTTATACGATTTTACCTCAAAGCCGCCTGCAACTATTGAATGGGAGTAGGATGTTTAGAAGTAATTATATATTTAAACCTCAATGACATATTCCTACCTGTGGAAAACCCTAGAGATGTCATAATTCGGTTAAAATATATAATTACTTCTAAACATCCTCACAACATGATATACTGTATAAAATATAGGAGAATTAGGTTATGCAAGATGTGATTGTCTTAATAGGTTGCGGAAGTATCGGGCAGGCAATTGTGCGGCGGGTAGCGCAGGGCAGAAAAATCCTACTGGCAGATTTGCACCAAAAAAATATTGATAACGCAAGTAAAACTCTTAAGGAAGCAGGGTTTGTGGTGGAAGCGATTCTGTGCGATGTATCAAGCAAGGAATCCGTAGTAGCGACTGCCACAAAAGCTGCAAATATGGGAAAAGTTATGGGTGTGGTGCATGCGGCAGGAGTTTCCCCGAGCCAAGCCAGCATTGAAACAATTTTGAGTGTTGACCTCTATGGCACGGCTTTAATTCTAGAAGAATTTGGTAAGGTAATTGCTTGCGGAGGCAATGGTATTGTAATTTCGTCGCAATCAGGACATCGCTTGCCTGCATTATCTCAAGAAGAAGATAAGGCTTTGGCGACATCTCCTGCAGAAGAATTATTAAATTTACCCATGTTAAAAGATATTAAAGATACTCTGCATGCCTATCAAATATCTAAACGTGGTAATGGCTTGCGAGTTATGAGTGAATCTGTAAAATGGGGTCAGCGAGGTGCGCGCGTCAATGCCATTTCACCCGGAATAATTTACACACCACTGGCAAATGATGAGCTTAACGGCATCAATGCCGATTTTTATAAAAATATGCTCTCTGCTTTACCAGTAGGGCGCGGTGGCACGCCTGACGAAGTAGCCGCTTTGGCTAGTCTTATTATGTCGTCTGAGGGCGGATACATCACAGGCAGCGATTTTTTAATAGATGGTGGCGCAACTGCCAACTACAAGTTTAAGTAATATTAGATATTTAAACTATCAACCATAAAGGAAACAAAAAATGAAAGAAAATACTATATTTCCAAAAGGAAACAAAGCCCCTAGCGAATACTTCACAGGCACTGCTTACGTAAATATGTTAATTGCCGATACTAATAAAAAATACAACACTACAGTATATGATGTGGTGTTTGAGGCAGGAACTAGAAATAACTGGCATAAACATTCCCAAGGACAAATTTTACTATGCACGGTAGGTGTCGGCTATTACCAAGAAAAAGGACGACCGGCACAAAAGCTCCAAGTAGGTGATGTGGTAGAAATTCCTGCTAATGTAGAGCATTGGCACGGTGCAGGACTTGATAGCAGTTTTACCCACATCGGAATTACGCCTCGTGTAGCAGAAAACATTACCGAATGGGGTAATGCTGTGAGTGATGAAGAATATCATTCAGCCATTAAAGGAAAATAGTTTTGGTCTTTTTGCATTTGACAAAATTATAATTTAAACCTATCATATTTGTCTTATATTTCATTATATTATATAATCCATTAAAGAATTTTAGGAGTTTTTAATGCCGGTTTTGTTTTTGGTAATTTTTGTTAATATGATAGGGTTCGGGATGATATTCCCGCTGTTGCCCATCTTTAAAATAGAATTTTTATTAACCGATTTACAAGTGGGCTATATCGCCTCAATTTTTGCGGTATTTAGCTTGTTTGGCACATTGTTTTTCGGAATTTTGTGCGATAAATTCGGCAGAAAATATACTTTAAGTATCGCCTTGCTGTTAGGTGGTATCGTGTATTTTTTAACAGGATATTCACAATCGTATATGGAATTGTTAATCTACAGAGGATTATCGGGATTTCTAACCAGTTGTTTTGTTATAACTTTCGCGATTACATCCGATATTTCTGATGATTCCAACAAATTTCGCTATATGGGTATTTTAGGAGCTGCTTTCAGCCTAGGCTTTATTTTAGGTCCTGCCATTGGTGGCTATTTAGCAGGCGATAGCAATAATATTGATGAAATTAATTTGGCAATGCCCTTTGTAGTGGCGGGGGCTGTCAGTTTATTGGCGGGAGTTTTAAGTATTATTTTTCTCCGCGAAACCCTATCTAAAGAAGATAGAAGCCTTGAAAAACAAGCTAACCTTGTGCAATCTATTAAAGAATTGTATACCAATAAAAAAATTGTTCTGTTTACCTATCTTACCATATTGCTTTCGCTGGTGATGGCAGGAATTGAGGTCTACTTAAGCGTATGGTTAAATGAGAACTTCAATTTAACGGCTCGGGACATGGGATATTACTGGGGGCTTTTCGGAGCGGTTATTACCATATCGCAGTTGGCTTTACCAAGATTTTTCAGTGCAAAACAAGCCCTCATCGGTGGATTTTTAATATTCGGCTTATCTTGCCTCTTATTGCTTTTCGCCACCAATATTTACATACTGATAATTTTAAGTATCTTTATGGCGATGGGGATGGGGATTATTTTCCCTAGTATTAATGTGAATCTAGCCATATCGGGTGCAAAAAATGAGCAGGGCTTGATATTTGGCGTGAATCAATCCTTTGGTAATTTGGGCAGAATTATCGGACCTTACGCATTAGGTTGGATGTTTTTCATTTCGCCTAATGCCGTATGGATAGCCATTGCAGTTATTTGTTTACTTACCGCTTTATTAGTATTACAATTTTTAGAGAAGGAATCAAAACAGGTATAGCATATGGCTACAAACTTATTATACATGGATAATTCGCAAATGTTTAATTGCACTGCCCGTGTAATTAAAATAGAAGCCTTGGAAGATGGCGCAAGCGATATAATTTTAGACCAAAGTATTTTTTATCCGAAAGGTGGCGGACAACCTTGCGATAAGGGAATAATTTCATTTGCCGGTCAAGACATTGTTGTTAATAAAGTTTTTTACGAAAATGGCGAGGTGCATCATATAGTAAGTGCTGCTAATATTGCAGTGGACAGTGAAGTGAGCCTAAATGTAGATGCTAAAAGTAGATTGCTATATTCTAAATTGCATACCCTTACCCATTTGGTAGATGACGCCATGTATGAGCTTGGCTACAGCTTTAATCCCCTCAGTGGCTGTTCATATGTGGACAGCACTTATGTGGAATATGAGGGAACTCTTGAGGGTGTGGTTGATAAGGAAGAACTTAAGATTGCTTTGGAGAGTAAAATCAACGAATTTATTAAGCAAGGTTTTGAGGTGAAAACCGCCTATGCCACCAGAGAAGAACTTCCTGCCATGTGTTATAAATTTCCTGCTGATGTGGCGAATATCGATAAACCTTTGCGAGTTGTAATAACCCATGGCAATAAAGGCATTGCCTGCGGCGGCACCCATGTTAAAAATATTAGTGAAATAGGCGTTGCCACCATTAGAAAAATCAGCGATAAGAAAGGCGTTATTAGAGTGTCTTGCGGAATAAAGGAATAAATAAATGAAAGTAATATATATATACGATACCCTTTGCGGTTGGTGCAATATGGCGCGTCCGAAAATTATTGCCTTGCGCGATAAAATTAACGCACATAACGATAGCCGTAGCGACAAAATCAGTTTTGAAGCCATCCATTATAATATGTTTGAAAAAAGCGATGTTTCAATGCTTAATGGCGAATTTTTAGATATGGTGAAACGCGTAGCCTTTGAAGTAGCTCCAAAAATGCACGGTGGTAAATTTTCGCAGGAATATATAGATTTACTATCAAGCGGTAAGTTTATTCATAATTCCGATAGGTCTTCATTAGCCTGCACAGTTATGCGTGAAAAACTAAATTTTGATGATTATTTCGGTTTTTCCATGGAATTGCAGGCAATGCTATTTGAACAGGGCGTGCAGATAGATGATATGAAAATCCTGCAGGATTTAGCAGAAAAATACGGACTGGAAGCCGATGTATTTACTGAAGCACTGTCAAGCGAAGAAATTATGAAGATTAAAAATTATAATAAGTCCGTAGCGCAGGTATTTATGAATCAATTAGGCTTAAACGGCGTGCCATCGTTAATTATGGAAGATGATAAAGGTGAGTTAACCGCCCTAAATCCTCATAATTTAGAAAAAACTTTAGAGAATCTAAATATTTCTTAAATGCCTTAAAAGTCGTTTCCTTACATATTTAAAAAAACACTAAAAAACTTATTTTATCTCTTTTATCCACTTTAAACCCTATAGTAATATTACTATAGGGTTTAATTGCTTGACAGCAATTAAACAAATAAAACCTAGTATTCTATAATATGAGGGTAATTTTATGCTGTTAAGATTCTTTATATTTTTTGCACTATTAATATTTGGCTTAAATGCAATCGCATATACCAAGCAATCATCTTTCTTTGAAGAACTTACTACTAATAATAATACTGGTGTTTTAGCAAAACTAGGTCGTAATCAACCACAAGAATATAATACTAATCCATATCAAAATGGTAATAAATTTCAAAATTCTTTAATTATTGGTTATAGCGGACAAGTAGCTAATAATGATAATGAAATGAATAATTTTAAGATAACCAGTAATTATAGTTTGGCATACTTAAGAAAAGTATCAAATAAATTATCGGTAGGTGTTGAGTTTGGAATGTTTAATCAAGGTAGATCGGTTATAAATGATGATACTTTTGCTGCTAATCAAGCAATTAACCAAACTAACTATTCTAATACATCCAAATTAAAACCAAAAACCAGATTTACCTCGGATAGAACCTATAACATTTGTGATACTCCTAATTTAAATGCAAGTGATACGGTTCTATGCAGGAGTGAACGAAATTCTTTAACTACATGTGAATATGTGAATAGAGTATTTGGCAGGTGGTCGGGAGGTGCTATTGGTTGTAGTAATGATAATGGATTTACAAGCAACTCTTCAATATGCAACTTTTTAACAAATCATGTAAACGCACACTTGTATGCTAATCTATGTAATGACGGACAATTAGATGAAGCACTATTTTGCAATAATTTTGCTAAAGGTAGTCTTAATAGTAATGGGATATGTGTATTTGATAACTCTACTTGGATAGGACCACCACCACCTACGGAAGCCTGCGAGACACATCAATCCTTGTGTGCATTACCAAATATTACACTTCCACCGGCTCCGGAATGTGCAATTAATCCTAGCTCAGATATATGTAATAACTCCGGAGGAGGTGGTAATAATCACCCAACCAGTATGACCTCAAATTCATACACCGCTATGTTTTTAGCCAATTATGAACTTTACAGGAAAAATAAGATTGGTTTATCCTTAGAATGTGGTCTTGGTGCATTGTATAGAGATATGAAACTAAGCGGAGCAGTTTCTGAAAGTGATTCAGCTACAGCATTGCATGGTAAAGCCGGTGTGGTAGGAAGTTATTTTATTACCAATAATTTAGCTTTAGGTGTAGGAACTCATTATGTTTACATAGGAGAAACCAGTTTTAAAACCTTAAACAAAACTGATACCTTTGCCGGCTATGATTTTAAAATGCAACAAGATAGGATTATGACTTATAACCTTCAGTTGAGATATTTATTTTAACTACAACTTAAATAATTGAAAGTAATTTGACATAATTATATTTGTAAGTTAAAATTAAACTATTAACTGTTAAGAGGATATTACCTATGCTTTGGATTGGACTACTAATTGTCTTGATTACTTTTTACGCAATCATCAAAAATTATGAAACTCGCCTTGTTTTGTTTACTTCAGGGCTTTTAATGTCAGCAATCGCCATGGTTCCCATGGGTGGTATCGATGCTTTTATTAAAGAACTCACTAACGCAGGGCTGGTAACCACCATCATTACGGTGCTTGGTTTTAGCTATGTT
>JAISPM010000137.1 GCA_031274895.1 Alphaproteobacteria bacterium | reverse complement strand
GTAGTAGTCTTTGGAATAAGCGCATTAAGCTCATTTTTCTCTAAATCACTTAGTTGTGGAATTATTTCACTAAGAAACTCTTTACAGTCATCAATTATTTGGGCTTGGGCGTATTCTATGCTGTCTTGCAGGTTATGATTCTTATTTGCAGCTTTTAGCTCCATCAAATAGCCATTAATAATGCAAGATTTTATAATATACTTCTTATCGTCCAAAGTTTTAGGATTACAAATATTTTTTAAATCCGTAAAAAATTTAATGCGTTCACTTTTATCGGCTTTAATGCTCTCAAAATTCTTGCTGAAACATACCTGAAATTCAGGCGATGGTCTATCGAAGCTATTACTAAAAATATCCTTATACGAAAGCACGTCAAATGCCAAAAGCCGAGTAGTCGCTGACAAACACAATAAAATTATTAAGAAATTTTTCATTCAAAATCTTGATACAATACAATTTAACACTATATAATATATATATTATTACTTTTTTTCAAATAAAATGAACAGAACCATCATAAAAATTTTTGGAGTTGAGGCAGAAACTTTTCTGCAAAACTTAATTAGCAACGATATTAAATTGCTACAAGAAAACCAAGGTATTTACTCGCTTTTGCTAAGCCCAAAAGGCAGATACCAGTTTGATTTTTTTGTCCTAAAAATTGCCGATTATTTTTTAATTGATATTGCCAGCATTAGCGTGCAAAAATTTTTAGATACGCTAAAGTATCGTAAATTAATTACGAAAGTTAGCTTTGAGATTCTTGAGGGTTATCAGGTTTATAACACCACTAAAAAAATTGAGCATAGTGCTGCCTCGTTCGCTGACCCTCGCTTACCAATTTTAGGATTCCGCACTATTTCACAAAATCCTGTTGAAACAATACTTTTAAATTACGATGAACTCCGTTTTAAAAATGCGATTCCTGAAAGCGATGATTTCACTTTTGATAAAAGCGTTCCCATAGAATTCGGTATGGACGAGCTTGGCGCATTATGCTACAGCAAAGGCTGTTATATGGGGCAAGAATTCACCAATTCCGCCAAAAATAAACTTGCCATAAGAAAGCGGGTGATTAGCATTTCTGCAGATTTTAACCTAGCAAAAGGCGATATTATTATAAATAAAGATGGGATACAAGTTGGCGAAATAGTTGCAGCAAGCGGCAATTTAGGCTTAGCTTTGTTTAGTATGCAGCATGCAAATGAAGATATTTTTATTAATGAAAAATCAGTAAAAAAATATATTCCCGATTGGATAAAAATTTATACTACTGAATAACAAAAACTAAATCTCTTGAGCTTTATATTAGGAGCTTTGCCTCGTAGTGTATACTAATACATAAGGGGCAAAGCGACAACATAGAAAGCCAAGAGATTTAGTTTTTCCTAAAACAAATACCCAATTTTCATGTTAGCGGAGAAGCCGTTGCGGGTGCCAATGTAATACTTACCACCCATGCCAACATTAAAGCCTGAGGATTCATAAAAACGAGATGCTCTTAGCGAAAGGCTTTGGTTGTAGCCTGCTTCTATTACGCTTGTGCCGCCTTTTATTGTGGGAGATTCTATTGCCATATTAGAGCCTGTAGCATTAGAAGCCGTGCCGCTGGATTCTCCTGCAAGTTCTTGTTCGTAAGCGTATCCTAAATATACGCCATTGTATTTAGCACGAAGTCCTGCCACTGCTCTTGAAGACATTATATTGGCAAAATTTATCTCTTCTTTAGAATCAAGAGTTATAGTTTGACCTTGTTGCGCTGTGGCAAGGTATTTCACATATTCGTTTAAGGTGAATTTTCCCATGCTTTGTAATAGCCCAAATCCTGCATGTCCACCGTAATATGCTGAACCAATATTATACTTAGCATCAGGAGAATAATCTGCTGTATAATTTGTAGTGGCATATCCGCCTCTGATAGAACCATCTACATATATAAAATCAAAGGATAGTCTGCCAAGGATTCCAGCTCCAACATAAGCATTCTTACCATCGCCCCTAACAATAGTTTTTTCAGATTCGACCTCAAACTCATTATGGGTATTGTGCTTACCACTACCTGCTTCCACAAAGGCTCCATAGGTATAAATACCCATCTTGCTTCCTGCTCCAATTATTAAACTGCCACTTTGCACATCCACATGCGAACCACTGGTTAATTTTATGGATGAAACATTAATACCTGAGAACATTCCGTTGCTATCTTCATATAACATAGAATCTAAAGTATCATTGCTATCTGCTATAAGGTCGGCTCCTTGGATTAAGACACCAAGGGAAGATAAATTTCCTTCCAGTAAAGATTTTGTTTCGGGGTTTAATTTGCCTGCACCATTGCCGCCGCCATTTCCATTATCGCACAAATCCGGATTCGTTTCACAGGTTTCTGGAGGTGGTGGAATAATATCATTCTTTATTACCGCAAACAAATTGCTGCCCTCTACACTTAACTCCCAATCGTAAATCATAGTTGCTCCAGCTCGTAAATTTTTGCTGGCTTGAGTTAATCCGATTCCTGTCATATTTTCCACAAGGAATATTTTATCTCCACCATTTAACGGTTGTGAGCCAGCTTGCAAATATAAGCCAATTACAGAATCACTCATATCTACCGTTGTTTGAGTAGCTTTTAACATTGGATTATTAATATTTATACCATCTGTATAAAAGTTATATTTTTGAAAATAACCTGCCGTTAAAACACTAATGTGTGTTGATAAATTTAGGGTGTTATCACTTCCACCCGGATTGCTCCCAAATATAGAAGATGTTGATAAATCCGGAGTCCCTGAAATATTTATAGTATTACTGAATGCTCCACCACCACTGCCTTTATACCATCCACCATAAATATTAAAATCTTTAATAACAGCATTACCTGATATATTTATAGTATTGTTATATATAGGAGTATCAAAAGTTGGATAGTCGCTATTATCCCCCCATCCACCATAAATTCCTCCTTTACCTGCTCCAGCAACACTACTAATTTCTCCGGAGATATTTATAACACTGTTTCTTACATATGAACCGTAAGTTTGTCCTCCATAAATATTCCTAATATCGGTTAATCTCCTTGCCGTAATGTTTATTGTATTGTTCGATATGTTGATCCACGATGACGGCTTGTTATAAGCACCAATAACTGAAAATCCCTTAAAACTAATATTATCTGTATTTATATTGATAATATTACCGCCTGTGTTCGTTGCTCCAATAATATCAGAACTTGGTGGAGATATAACATCAATGGTATTAGCACGCACTAATACAACAGGTAAAGAAAACAAAATTATTAAAATTAAATAAAACTTTTTCAAGATAAACTCGCTTTTTTATAATGACTAACCCTAGCATGTCATTGGGGGGGGGTAAGCAAGTTTATTTTGAAAAGTAGCAATATTATTGCGTGAAAATGGGGAAAGCCAACAAATAAGCCTTCTTTTAACCTTAATGGCGTGATTCGTAATGTTTATACTGCTCATTTCGCCATAATGCGGTTAAAAGAAGGCTTATTTGTTGGGCTTGTTGTGTGGAGGTGGAAAAGAATTTTTTACCCTTTCCTCTCCTAGGCTTTAAATGCCATGAGAGATAGATAGTAGAAGAATCGCAAGTAGTATTTAGTATTTTAACTGAATTATGGCGAAACAAATAGGCAGAAGTCTTACGTTTCACGCCATTGAAGTTAAAATACTAAATACTACTTGCGATTCTTTAGCTATTTTTTACTCAAATACTCATGGACATTTAAAGCCGCAATGCAGCCACTGGCGGCGGAGGTTATGGCTTGACGATAAATTTTATCTTGCACATCGCCCGCGGCATAAACACCTGCCACAGGCATGCCATTTTTTAGGGCTTGCGTATTATTGGTAATTAAATAATTATCGGCATCAATATCTAAAGAATCGCCTAAGAATTTTATATTGGGAGTATGTCCGATGGCTATAAAAAGCCCATCCACATCTAATTTAGATTTTTCTTGGGTTTTGTTATTAATAACACTTAATCCGTTCATAACTTTGTTATTACCTAAAACCTCTTGCACCTCGGTATTCCAAAGAATCTCCACATTTGGCAGCAAGAATATTTTTTCCTGCAGAATTTCTTCACCACGGAGAGAATCTCTTCTATGAATTAAATAAACTTTTTTAGCCATATTTGCCAAATAAATAACATCGCCCAGTGCTGTATTACCACCACCTACTACTGCTACCACTTGGTTTTTAAAGAAAAACCCATCGCATGTGGCACAAGCAGATACGCCAAATCCTTTAAATTCAGCTTCTCCTTCCACACCTAAATATTTCGCAGAAGACCCCGTAGCCACAATTACGCTTTTAGCAGTATAAGTTTTAGATTCGCCCTGTAAGGTATAAGGTTGGCGCGCAAAATCCACCGATTTTACAGTATCAAAAACTATTTCCACACCAAGACTTTTAGCTTGCTCTTCCATATTTTGCATTAACTCGGCTCCAAGTATAGACTTAAACCCCGGATAATTTTCTACTTCCGTAGTTTGAGTCAGCTGACCACCCGGTTCAATCCCTTGAATAATTGTTGTTTTTAGCCCTGCTCTAGCTGCATAAATGCCTGCGGTGTATCCGGCAGGACCTGAACCAATTATGATTAAATCTTTAACATCCATTATAATTTCCTTAGGATTTCTTTTACTTTCATATATTATACTATATTTTATAGCGCATTGCGATTATATTATTGTGCAATAAAACCGCTTTGTGTTAAAATAATGTTTTGTAAGAAAAAAGGGCGGAGGTATGGTGAAAAAACTTTTTAAACTTGATGATGTTGATATTAAGATTCTTAAAATTTTGCAAACCGATGGGAGAATCTCTAATATTGATTTATCTGAAAGGGTGGGAATATCGCCATCACCCTGCCTAAGAAGGTTGCGGGTTCTTAAAGAACAAGGCATCATTAAAAATTACTATGCCGAGCTGGACGAACAGTTTTTCGGTTTTAATACCACTGTGTTTGCCTCGGTGATTATTGCTTACAATAACGAATCTGAAAAAGAGCAGTTTGAGGACGAAATCAGTAAAATTTCTTCTGTTAGAGAGATTTACGCCTTGGGCAGCGAAACCGAATATTTAATTAAAATCATTGCTCGCGATTGGTATGACTACAAACATATTGTTAATACCAAGATCGCTAAAGTCCCTTTTATTAAGAAAATAAGAACCACTACGATTTTGCGGACTATTAAGCATGAATCAGGGTTTGAAATGGAAGAAGAATAGGTATAAAAGTAGGAAGGAGTTATTTAGTATTGCTAACCCTCAATGGCTTGAACTTAGAATGTATCTAAATCCTACCTTAGCCATAATTCAGGTTAGCAATACTAAATAACTCCTTCCTACTTTCTGTATGAGGAAAAAAGTTTAATAAAGAGATATTCCTAATCTATTCTTCTTCCGTTTCGTGTGAGAGAAAAGTAAGTTTAATAAAAAAGGAGATAAATATTATCTCCTTTTTTATGGTTAAAATAGAGGTGAACCTTCTCCTCCCACATAAAATAAATTTACTAAGTAGAAGCTAACTATCCCTCTAACCTGAATTATGGCTAAGGTAGGATGAAAATCCCATTACGAATTGCGCCATTGAAGGTTAGAGGGATAGTTAGCTTCTACTTAGTAAATGTTATTAGTCCAAAGTAGCGTTATAGTCGTTGATAGCGGCAACGAAAGAATCATATGTATACATTGGCAATCCACCTACGGATCTAAACTTAGCTAACGATTTCACACTTGCATGCGGATTAAAATTATCACCATACATTTCTTCCGCATAGCGCAACATTTCAGGTAATTTAATACCACTCTGTAATAAAGCCCAAATATCAAGATAATCTTTAGAGGAAAATTGGTCTAAAATAACTGCCATTTTAGTGCCGGCAATATCTTTTTTAGAGGCAACTGCCACACCATTATCAGCAATCATAGGAGATTCAATTTTGTTGACAAAATCTATATTACCAAAGAAAAATACTTTAATAGGTCTACCACTTCTTGCCACCACACACTGTAAGGTGTTTTTATCTTTTTTAGTAATTTCGGCATTATCTAAATACGGAATTGCTTTATATAACTTCGCAGGATTAAAATCTTCTTCAGTGAAAAAATAAAAGTCCTCAGCTTCCCTATGCCCTAATTGCAAAGCTAGTGCAGTGCTTCCGTAAAGGGTAAAATACTTAGGAGTTGCAGCTAATTCGTCTTCCCAAAAATGTTGTTGATGTTGTGGTAAAACTTCTAAAAATAATTTATTACCAATATTACGCTTACGACTATACGACATAAATCTATTCCCTTTCCTATTTTTAAGAACATTGTAGCATATTTATCAACAAGTTTAACTTTTTTTAAAACCTTTGGCAATTAAATAAATTTCTGCGGATTCTTTACGACTGGCAGGTGGCTTAAAATGTTCTACCTGTTTAAACCTTTGTTTGATTTCCGCCAGCAATTTTGCCTCTGTTCCGCCTTGAAACACTTTGGCAACCATTACTCCACCCTCTGCCAATACTTCCGTGGCAAAATTAAAGGTCAGCTCAACTAAATTCATGATTCGCAAATGGTCTAAAGATTTAGACCCTGTGGTATTCGGTGCCATATCGCTCATTACCACATCTGCCGCTTCTTCCCCCAGTAGATTTCTAATTTCTTGGATAATTTGTGGCTCTGTAAAATCGCCTTTAATGGCATTTACCCCTGCAATTGGCGTTATATCCAGTAAATCTACAGCAATTAGTTTTGATGGACGACACTTGGCTGCCACCTGCGACCAACCACCGGGGGCTGCACCTAAGTCTATAACTCGTGAGTTTGGTTTTAATATTTTATATTTATCGTTAATTTCAATAAGTTTATAAGCCGCCCTACTGGCATAGCCTTCTGCCTTGGCACTTTTAACATAAATATCATTTAACTGCCGCTTCAGCCAAGTTTGCGAAGACAAACTCCGCTTTTTATTAGGGCGGAGCTTTTCTTTAGTGTTTTGATTTAAAGCGTAAGATTTTTTCATAAATCTGCACTACCTAAAACTATATTTTAAGATGGCATTAAGGCTATGATTCATATAACCACTCATACTAACTTCACCGTTGTATCCTGCTTGCAAGGCAAAAGATTTTGCTTGATATAACACGGAAGCATAAGCCTGCGTTAGCACACCGCTATAATTGGCTCCGATTATATTGGCATAAGCATCATCAATCACACCTACAAATTGCATTTTTGTGATAGGATCGTTATAGAAACGCTCAACCACATTCACACCAATTTTAGGATACCAAAAAGCATTTTTAATACCAGTCCACGCCGGCATAATTAATTCACGACGCAGCTCGGCACCAACGCCAACCTCAGACATTAACAAATTAGCGGAACTCACTTGCACAGAGCCACTTGACCCAAACTCTTTATAGCCCGAATTATTCAAAACTGATTGCGCTGCAAACACTTTTGGCGTCATAAACGTTGTGCTGCTGATAATAAACTCTTTACCTGCCTCAACTTTAGTCGCTACTTCTAACACCGATAAACTTGAAGTGGCGATAGGATTGTGATTATCAACATATGTATTATCAAGGAAGGCAATATTTCTGTTAGTGTGGAAATTAGTCCAGCCAACGCTGCTCGCTAACGACACATAATAAGAATTATTAAGGTAAGACGCCGCAAGTCCGCCGGCAAGAGTATTGCTTGTGCCATTAAACATATTGGAGTTTCCATTTAAATTACCAATACCAAAGCCCAGCAGTCCCGAAAAATTAAGCGAGTTGTTAAAAGGAGACACGGTAGCACCGGCAAAAAACATGGAGTTAATACTGTTAAACCCTGTGTCATAGTTTTTATCTGCTAAAGATGTATAACCAACATCGGCTTTATACCAAGAATAGATTTCATTAGAATAAACATATTCACGATTAGCTTCCAGTAATGTATCTAACGATTTTTGCGTATTATTATGAGCATAAAGTGCGTAAACCTCATTACTTACAGGCTTAAGATTATTCATATGTTCCGCCATGGTGTTTAGGCATGAAGTCGGTTTAATATCGTATGGACTACCTTTATCATTATGAACCAAATAAATTAATTTTTCAAAATCATCACGCTCCTGCTGCGAAAGTCCGCCGCAAGCAGAGTTTAAATCTAAGGAATTAACCACATCTTCCAAGCCATCGGTAACTTTCGTATCAAAAACCACGGTGTCAATTAATTTAGCAATATTCATAACAGATTTATCTCTACTATAGCCCGGCACTATACCAATGATAGTTTCATAATCGGTTAGCCTTTGCACATTAACCCAAGCGGTTTCACCATTTCCATTTCTTTCAATATCAGCTTCATACTTTAACCAAGGTGCTAACACTCTTAAAGAATGGAAAAAATCATCAGTCGCAGGATTATCAGGGTCATTAGGCTTAATTCCTATAGAGCCATTTTCGGTTGTTAATATATCATATCTATTTTTTAACCCGGGTTTTAATACAGATAATTTAGTAAATGAAATTGCTATATCGCCGGTATAAGGATTCATGTTGCCAATGGTTAGTCCGGGTTTAGAGGTTTTTGTATCAACCACAAACAGTAGGCTGGTATCACTTGTAGCATCAAAATTTTTAATATAATTGCCTCCGCTAACCACAATTTGACCACCAGTATCATTAAGTGTATCTATGGTTGCGCCGCTATCTAATTTAAGAATGCCGTCTTTATAAATTCTGTTCTCACATATGTTGCCATCACACTCGTAGGTGTCTACAGTAAAACCACTGCTGTTGTTGTTAATTAAATTAATATGTGAAGAGCCATTTAAATAAGCAATACCATCGTTATTTAAAGTATTAATATCGTTAGCAGCTGAAATATTTAGGTTTCCTTTATTATCAATTTGATTTACCGGTTTAGAGAAAACATTTGCAGATTTAATATTTAAGGTAGAAGATTTATCAATATCAATACTGCCACTACTTAAGATAATTTTAGACTCACCATTAATATTTAATGTAGAAGCACTTAAATTAATACTATCATAATTACCCACCAGCGAGTTAAAATTTAAGGTAGAACCACTAACATCAAAGGTGCCGTTGCTGGCATAGGTTCCACTAACATCTAACTTAATCCCTTGGAAAATATTTTGCTGTCCGCCGCTGCCCGAATTATAATTTTTCATTGCTACAGAAATATCATTGCCTTTACCTACAAATGTGGTGGTTTTACAAGAAACGCAAGTAATATCGCCCAATTTCAGCGTGGAGCTATCTATAGTCATACTTAGAATATCTGCTGATTTAAAAGTCATATTATCAATGGTCGCATTTTGATATTTTATATCAACCAAATAGTTAGTGTATTTATTACCTGTTGCTGTATCTGTAGTTGTAAGGACAGCATCGTTTAAAACATTAATATTTCCTATATGCAAGTTGTTGCTTTCATTTAAACTTTTAGCATAAATTTTAATATGATCATTTTGATAATCAATATTTTTTATATCAACAGAAGACGCAGCTGTGTTTAAGCTAACTAAATCATCAGCAACAATAATTTTACCAATTTCATAGGAAGAAAGAGCATCGCCATTCAGGTTAATTTGTTTATCACCATTACCGCAACCGTTTAAACAAGCTGTATTCGTATCTATTGTGCCAATGTTAGCTTTAGCCTTAAGACTTAAATCTATGTTAAGCATACTAAAGTCATTTACTTGAGATTTATCAAAGTATAATGTATCCATACTTAAAAGCGTATCTTCATCGGTAGCTTTAATGTTTAAGGTTGGCACTACCAACATAATATCTTGTGCAGTCATGGTAGAACCGCCTTCCAGCATAATATCCGCCGACCCACCACCCATGGTAATAGTGTGTTTGCCCACCCATGGATCTACTTTTAAAACCGCACCATTCCTAAGATCAAAGGTAGTTACCATGGACAATTTATTGCCGTTTAGCACAAGGTCAGAATTTAGTAAAGCTAAAGGAGCAATCCCACCATCGGCAACAATATCACCACCAATAATAACATCACCATTGGTGATTTTAAAATTGTAAATACTGGTAGCTTTTATGCCGTTATTAATATTTATCAAATAATGTCCACGTTCTTTTTCCGTATTGTTAATTAGAAAATTACTGATGTTAGAGCCATTATTCTGGCTAAGTTCTATACCTTTAATGGATAGATCTGAACTATCCACAATAAAATCTATTTTAGTATAATTACCATTATCTTTAATTGTGCCAAAGGTCGCATTTGAGCCATTAGCCATCTGTATGCGATTCACATCTCTAATATTAAAAACTGCATCATTACCACCGCCTTGAAAAATCTCGGAGGAATCCATATCTAAAATGTTTACCCCCCATAAATTACCGGTTGTTCCATCACCACTATTACCGCAATTACCACCAACACCATCTGTGCCACTTTGACAACCACCACCATCAAAGTTTAAAACGGAGTTTTGTGTAAAATTAAGACGCGTGTTTTTAGTTAAATACAGCGATGCACGAAAAATTGTAAGTGAACTAAGATTTTTGGTTTGCCCTGCCCAAAGAGCTTGCGAAGAACCATCGTTATTAGGATTACTGGGGCTGGAAATCCAAGGACCACAAACAATTTCTCCACTATAACTGCCACCACCGGTAGCGGTGGTGCAATTGGTGCCACCATTATTAAAATCGGCGTAAGACTCCTTCGGCAACATAAGGACAATGGTAAAGCAAAGCAAAGATAAAATAAAAAGTTTTTTCATAGTTTTAATCAAATAAATAATATAGTTATTCTATTTTACAAGGAAAACTCAGAAAATAAAATTATTTTTAATATATTCGGTATATTATTCCACTACCCCGTCCTGCTACGCAGTCCACCCCTTCGCCAGCGAAGGGGACTTCAGGGTTTATCAAAAAACAATTTTATTGTTGATATAGTTTCTTCAATAGAAATTTTTTTGACCTCAATATTCTGCGGAAAGGCTTGTAAAAACTCGCTTGGCACCGCATTTTGCAGCAAAACAAAAATTCCGCGGTCTTCTTCCTTACGGATAATTCTACCGAAGGCTTGACGTAATTTTAGCCTAATGGTTTTATTAACGTAATCTTTTCCTAGAAATTCCACCCGATTTTTTAATAAAATATCGGGCTTTGGCCATGGAATTTTTTCAAAAATCACCAGCCGCAGACTTTCTCCGGGGACATCTATGCCGTCGCGCGTGGCGTCTGTCCCTAAGAGGCAGCTGTTAATATCGTCCTTAAAAATATCTATTAAATTGGTAATTTTTTGATTATTCACATGTTGCGCCATGAGGTGCAAGTTATGCAATGCCATTGGTTGGTGGATGTTTCTGTAAACACCTCGCAACCTAGCAATCGCCGTAAACAAAGCCAAACCACCACCGTTGCTAGCTTTGAAAATTTCTAATATATAATTGGAAAGATTGGTAAGATTTCCTGTGGCTGCATTTAAAATAATAATTTTAGAATTTTCTTCATAGTTAAACGGCGATTTAATGTTAACTGTGCTAATATTAAAATTATCGTCTAAATAATTTAAACCGAAACGGTTAATATCTGTAAAATCTTCCATTTCGCTATAGCTATCGCTCAATGTGGCAGAAGTAAAAGCTACACCTCTATGTTTGGCAAGAATACCGGTGGCAAAGGGTTGCGATGGATCGACATAATTTTTATAAAGCCCAACATTCGCAGCATTGCCCTCTTCTTTTTCAACCATAAAGCGGTAGATGAATAAATCGTTAGGCTTTTGCAGCTCTTCCAGCATATTGTAATATTCAAGAATTTGTCCGAGAGCAAGGGACTCAAAAATTTTCATGAATTCTTCCACGCCGACTTTATTTTCTTCTTTTAAAAACAAAGCCTTTTGTCGCAATGCACTGTAAAGTTTTGAACCAACATTAATGGCTTTTTCTAATGCTTCTTTAAAATTAGCAATTGCGGTGGTGAAATCTTGAGGGAATGTATTATAATCTACCACCGCCTCTAGGGTGTAATACTGATTAAGGTCATCATTATTTTTCAGCACGTGTAAATACACTTGATACAAAAACTCTTCCATAACATTTTTAGGATTGTGATCTTTGATTCTATCCACACTGCCCATATCTGAAAGAATGCTTGTGGCTGCAATAAAGCCATCTAAGAATGATTCTATCATGATGTTAAGTTTTTGTTCTTCTTCGCCCTCTTCACCTGTGGGTTTTAAAATGGTGTTAAGACGAGTCCGCAGACCATTGGTTTCTTTTTTAGATTGCATTTTAGAATTACTACCATAAATCCAAGACTTTAAAAAATAGCCACTGTTGCAACTAATATCCACGGAGAATACATCATCAGACGCCGCAAACAAATGATGTGCTTCATCGAAAATAGTATAAGGAATATTCAGGCAACCGTTCAACAAACTAAAGGCATGATTACTAACCACAATGTTAGCTTGTTTTGCTTTATATTTTGCCCCCATAATAAAACAATTTTTAAAGTGCGGACACTTGGAATAAAGGCATTCTTCTTTTTTATTCAGCAGCACATTAAACAGCGAATTCGGAAAAATTTCAAAGGCCAATGGCGATAAATCTCCACCCACTAAGTCGCCTGCACTGCTTTGTTTAGCCCAGCGCGAGGTAATTGCTAAAAACAAGCTGCTATTAGATATTATCCTTAGGCTATCTAAAAAGTTTTTATAATTCAAAAGACATAAATAATTATTACTGCCCTTAATGGAGGCTACTTTTTTAGAAAAATCTTCTTTATTTAAGGCATCGCTTAGCTCAGCCATAATCTGCTTTTGTAAGGCTTTAGAATAGGTGGAAATTAAAACCTGCTTTTGCGGGTTTTCTTTAATGAACGATAACACCACGGCAAGGTAGCCTAAGGTTTTACCTGTGCCTGTGCCGGCTTCGGCAAAAACAAAATTCGGCACATCACTTGGTGTAAACATATTTGTGATAGTGGAAGCGTATTGTGCTTGCTCAACACGGCTTTTACCAAAGCCTGCGGTTAGCAGATGCAAGGTATTAAGCACATCTTTTTCTTCCACTGGGAATGAAGGAGAGTTATTATCAATAGGTTTTTCTTCAGGATTATCTTCTTTGAAGTCTTTTATATTTTCCCAAACCCTTAGATGTTTTTTAGATGCCTTAAGTTTTGGCAGATTTGCCACAATAAAATCAGCAAACGCCCAATCGTCTTCTTTTAGAAATATGCTCAAAGAATATAGTTCTTCTTGTTCCTCTATTGGCAATTGTTGCAAGTGCTGTGCGCAAAACTCTATAATTTTTCCTAAAAGCTGCGCCTCAAGTTCAAGCAATTCTTCAGCTTTGGTGGGCTTAGAAATATTTTCTTGAGTGAGGAATTTATAAATAGAAAAAACATTAGGCGCACAAGAGATTTTAGGAAAAAGTAGCAAAATTAGTTCAATAATATCTAAGGCGTTATTGAAATTAACCTGAGATGCCACATGCAAAAGTTCCTTTTTATTACAAATTAAAAACTTTTGCTTCAAGAATACGGACTTTAAACTACCCACCGCCACTGTGGAAAACTTTTGGTTTGCTAAATTTAAACAACAGGCTGTGCGGGCGTTAAAACTTAAAGATAATGGAAAAAATGCTTGCAAAGGAATCTCGTTTAGTAAATTCCGTTAATAAAATTATGTAATTTCTGATTATCAGCTGTATCAATATCAGCAGGAGAACCTTCCCATACAATTTCAGCCTTATACAGCATACCAATTCTATCGGCAATTTTGCGCGCGCTGTTCATATCGTGGGTGATGGTGAGGGATGTTGCACCTAAATACTTAGTGGTTTTTATGATTAAATCATTAATAACATTAGACATAATCGGGTCTAGACCACTGGTTGGTTCATCAAAAAAAACAATTTTAGGCTTGGTGGCAATTAAACGCGCAAAGGCTACCCGTTTCTGCATTCCACCCGATAATTCTGCAGGATATAAAGATAATACACTTTTATCAAGTCCAACAAGTTCTAAATTTTCTATGGCAATTTTTTCGGCATCTGCCCGTTTTAATGGCGTATGCACATGAATGCCGAAAACCACATTATCGCGCACATTCATGCTGTCAAACAAAGCTCCGCCTTGAAAAAGCATGCCCACCTGCGACTTCATTTTAATGCGTTTATTTTTCGGGATAACACTAACCTCAACACCATCTAAAAAAACACTACCACTGTTAGGTGTAAGAATTCCCATAATATTTTTTACTAAAACTGACTTTCCGGTGCCGCTGCCTCCGATTAAAACGTAGGATTCTCCTGTTTTAATTTTTAAATTAATATCTTTTAATACAACCCTTTCTTCATTATTGCTAAAAAAAGACTTACATAGGTTTTTAGTTTGAATTGCTATATTTTCCATAATACCGCTGTTTATTTACCTTAAATAAGTGTATTATATATTATAAAGGGTAGAATGCAAAATTAATTAGATATACTATATCTAATAATAAAAAATAATATAGCAACATTTATTTTTCAATTTGAGAATCATTAGAAATTTTTATATTATTAAAATAAAAAGTAGAAAAAATGAAAAAGTTATTGTTAATTGTAGTTATTAGTCTATTTTCTTTAAATTCTTATGCTGTTGAACATGTTATTGGGTTTGGAGCAGGATATAGCCCAATTGAAATTGATGCAGAACACTATACCATATAT
>JAISPM010000032.1 GCA_031274895.1 Alphaproteobacteria bacterium | reverse complement strand
ATCGCCCACTTTTAGTCTCATGGAGCCGATATTAACTTTTTTACCGTTAACCATAACGTGTCCGTGGTTAATAAATTGTCTGGCGGCAAACATGGTGCTTGCCAGTTTCATTCTGTAAACTACGGCGTCTAAACGGCTTTCTAATAGAGCAATAAGATTATGCGAAGTATCGCCTTGGCGTCTAACCGCTTCTTCATAAATTCTTCTGAATTGTCTTTCACCGATATTTGCGTAGTAGCCTTTTAATCTTTGTTTAGCTAAAAGCTGAATTCCATAATCGCTTGGTTTTTTAGGTTGCGCACCGTGTTGACCCGGTCTGCTGGTTCTTTTATTATAAGGAGATTTTGCTCTGCCCCATAAGTTTATGCCTAAACGGCGATCGATTTTATATTTTGCATTATGTCTTTTAGTCATGCTTTTTCCTTGATTAAATTGTCCCGATAGTCCACAACGTAGCGTGTTAATATCAAAATATACTAACAACTTTCTCGGGAATAGGTTATTATTAAATAAAATCAATTATATGTCAAGGAATTTTTAGCTATGTTAAGAATTTTATTAATTATTTGCCTTCTTGCCTCTAACGCTGTTGCTAATACCATGAGCGAGAAAATTCAAGCGATTGCCGAGGAAAAAATCTACTCGCATAAAACCGCAGGCATGGTGGTGTTAGTGCAGCAAGGCGGCGAGATTCAATATCTGCAAGCCTTTGGCTTTGCTTATTTGAAAGAGGGTGGGCGGAATATTAGGAAGCCAATTCCGATGCAAACTGACACAATCTTTGATTTAGCCTCCATAACGAAAGTTCTAGCTACTACCCAAGCGGTTATGATGTTAATTCATGAAAATAAACTCCATTTGGACGATAAGGTTTCAGCATTTCTGCCACAATTTAATATGTCTGATAAAATGAATATTACCATTTACGACTTGCTGACTCATAGCAGTGGGCTATCGCCTTGGCAGCCTTTGTATATCCATGCGAAAAATCAACAAGAGGCAATTAATTACATTGCGAAGTTTCCACTGGCTTATAAAACCGGCACCAATCAAATTTATTCTGACTTAGGTTTTATTGTGCTGGGGGCAGTGGTGGAAAAAATCACAGGACAGCTACTGGATGTTTATTTGCAAGAGAACCTATACGATAGGTTAGGGTTGGCTGATACAGGTTTTAATATTGGTGAAGATAAGCGACTTCGTGCGGCAGCCACATCTTGGAATAATTTATTTGAGCAAAATATGTTAAGCCAAGGCAAGTATGGCGTGAAGGAAAAACCTAATATGTTCAAAAATTGGCGGAATTATACTCTGCAGGGCGAGGTAGACGATGGTAATGCTTATTATGCTCTGGGCGGCGTTGCTGGACATGCAGGATTATTTTCAACTGCTGCAGATGTTTCTAAGCTAATGCAACTAATGCTGAACGGCGGAACTATGAATGGCGTTGAATTTTACTCACCCGATATTATGGCGCAGTTCGCCACTCGGCAAGATGCTAATCCTAACCTCAAGGGCAGGGCGATTGGCTTTGATTATGATAGAGACTACATGGGTAAAAACCGCCCGCAAGGCACTTTCGGACACATCGGATTCACAGGCGGCTGCCTCGCCCTTAACAGAGCGCAAAATTTAGGTATAATAATTCTAACCAACCGCGAAAACATCGGCATGGACTCAGTTGGCAACTATACAGGCTTCAACGACCTCTGCACAGCCATTATGGATGTTGTGTGGGAGAGTTAATCCGTCATATCAGCGAAGGCTGATATCCACTTCTCAAAAAATCCCCTTCTTATAGAAGGGGTAGAATTAATATAGTGGAAAATTTATAATGCCGTCTTAGAGCAGTGTCCATTGTTATTTATATACGAATAGTTTCTTGTTTCTCGTCCTTTGTTTTTTATGAAGCCACTAGAACCATCCTCTCTTACAAATTTAAAATCGCATATATCCCAAGACTGATATAGCTTTTTTGAAGTTCCGCTTCCTACTTTGCCAACCAAAAGAATGGTTCTGCTAGTTTTTCTTAAACTTTTAGCTGCCTGTTTTTTATCATACTTAGAGGTTGTAGCTTTACCAAGTAATTTTGAATAACTTCTTGCCATTATTTATTTCTCTTATTTAATAATTGAATTATACAATTTTTAATCTTTTTTATCTACAAAAAAATTCATCATGGCGGAGGTTGGTAGGAGTTTTTTCGTCTTTCATTATTTTATTTTTAATGGTATTATTTTATTTTTAATGGTATTATTTTAATATATGTGTGTAAGGGGGCTACAATGTTAGAAAATGTAATAGCTGGAATAATCTCAGGTATAATATCTGGGGTAATTTTGCTGTTTCCTTTATTAGAATTGATAAAAAAACGTCTTAATAAAAATGAATTTATTATATTTGTTGATTGGACTATAGTGATAAAGGGAAACTCAACAGAGAGTCGTTCTGGGAATATAAAAAATGAAAAAAAGTTAAAATCTACCATTGAAAAACTTATAATATCTCCGTCTGATATTGATAAGCTACAGATAAAAATGACATCAAAAATTATTAAAGACAATGATGATGGTAAAAACTGGCATGAAAGTTTAAATGATATTTCATTGAGAAGTCGTATATTTGAGGATAGGATTAAAGAGGGATTAAAAATAATCTTCTCCAAAACATTTTTTGAGGGATACATATTGCAATATAAGTTATCATCTATACAAGAATTTGCTTTTGATTATGTTAATTATGTTATTTCGCCTAAAGAGATATTAAGAGATAATAAAAAGACAGACTATGTTGTTTTTTTTGATGGTAGTGTTAACGCTCACTGGTATTTTAATTTTGATGATGAAACCGTTGAAAGATTTTTAGCTTTTGGACCAGATGATTTTTTAATGTATACGGATAAGTGGGATGGGAGCGAGAGAACAAAAATAATGATGCAAACAATGATGCAATTTATTTTGGGACTACAAAACAGGGATGAATTTTTTATTAATAAAGAAAAATCGGAACAAAAGAAAATTATAGAAAAAATAGTATACCCTATATGGTGGCGAATAGGATTGAGCTAAAAATCCGACTTCTGGTATGACGGTGGGGACTGGTATAACGAAAATTAACTATGATTCTTCAACAAAAACTGTTCACACACTTCTATAGTATTAGGGTTAATGCTATGAGCCAAGTTTGGTTCTACATATTTAGCGAAGGGGATATCTTTAGATTTTAAATAATCAACGCTGAGGTAAAACTTATCAAGCGGCAGAACTTCGTCATCTTCGCCATGAACCATGAGGATTTTCTGCGAATTGTTATAATCTTCCGCTTTAACATCTGCCGTATCGTAATAAATGCCGCTATGAGAAACTATTGCGCCCATTGGTATAGTGTTATTAAGAGCAGTGTATAGTGAAAGAATTCCGCCTTGGCTAAAGCCGAACAGCGAAATGTGCTTTGAGTCTAAGCCATGGTATTGTTGGATTTCTTCAATTAGCTTAATAACTAAATTTGAGGCAGTTTTCACATCATTAAAACTGGCAACTTCCACATCGCAACCGCCGTTGGCGTTTTCTTTAGTTATTAACGGAAACCATTGTCTGCCGAAAAATCCTTCAATTTCGTAAGGAGCGTTCGGTGCCACAAAAAGCGTATTTTCCATGTTTTTAAAAAATGGTGCGATAGATATTAAATCTTCCGCATTAGAGCCATAACCATGCAATAGCACCACCACATGTTTAACATCTTCAGGATTACAACTTGGCAAATATGCGCCCTCACTGGACTCACCTGCCACTAAACTTTTATTCGCACAAAAACTTAGGCATTTCAACGTTTTATAGGGAGACTTATTCATGATTTTCGCTAAAGGTAATGTTTTTAGATTTTAACAGGTCTTGCAACTCGCCATTTTGATACATCCCGCGCACAATATCGCAGCCGCCGATGAATTGCCCGTCAATATATAATTGCGGAATGGTCGGCCAATCGGAATATTCCTTAATTTTTTCACGGATTTTAAAGTCCGCCATTACGTCCACATCTACAAAATCTACTTTTAATAAATCTAACAGGATATGATTCACCACAGAACTAAATCCACACAAAGGCATATCTTTATTGCCTTTCATGAATAACACAATTTTATTTTCTTTAATAAGGCTATCGATTTGCTTTAAAACATCGTCATTAAGGTCGATAGAGCTTTCCACAGCCACTGCGGCAACAGTATTAGCCGTAGATTTTTCTTGCTTGGTATAAGTGTTAAGAGCCAAAGCGTGGATTTCATTGCCAACCAATCCACCAAGACTGTCGTAAACCATTTTGTGTCTTTGCAACTGCGGTTTGCCTGCGAAAGCGTCCGAATACAAAGTTGCCTCAAGGTGCTGCCCATCGCCCACGGTATCAATAACTTCAATATCAGAATTAGGGAAAGCACTATCCAGCATTTTCTTTAATTCACCAATGTTTATACTCATTTATTAAGTCCTTATTTTTATTAGTCAGATATAATAGCATATTTTTCTAAACAATGCCAAATTATTTAATGGATACCGTGTCAAGCACGGTATGACGAGGGTTTTATTTCAACAAACCCAACTCCTTAAACGAAGTAATGCCTCCTTCGGCGATAATTACATGGTCGTGTAATTTAACGCTGATACTGTTTAGGGATGCTACCAATTTATTAGTCATTTCAATATCTTCCAGCGATGGTGCAGAATTTCCGCTGGGATGGTTATGCACGATAATTACGGAATTCGCTTTTAAATCTAGGCAGCGGGCGATAATTTCTCTGGGATACACGGTAATGGCATTAATGGTGCCTTCGGCAAGAATTTCGTCTTTAATAAGAATGTTTCTAACATTTAAATAAATCACATGAAAAACTTCCTTTTTTTCATGGGCGATTTTGGCAAAGCAGTAATCCATTAAGTCTTGCCAATTTTTTAACACTGAAGACTGACTAATGGATTTTTTTAAAACCTGTGTATGCGTGGCTTTTATTACACGCAACAAGCACACGGTATTTTCACTAACACCTTTGTTAGCAAGTAAAATTTCATCGGGAGTTGCCAAAATATTAGCAAGGCTGCCATATTTTTGCAGTAGCAATTTTGCTAAAGGTTTAATATCACGGCGAGGAATGCTGTAAAACAAAAGCAGTTCCAGCAGTTCGTAATCATCATAAACCATATTTTTATTAGCAAAACTGTTAAGAAATCTGCTTTTAACCCGCTGCCGATGACCGCTGATTATATCGATGTTTTCCTCATCAAAATCGTCCTCGCTCATGGGTTTATTCCTTTGGCAGCGTGAAAACAACGCAACCATCTTTTAAAACGCCAATAGTATGCTCATATTGTGCCGATAAAGAAAAATCTTTAGTAATTGCCGTCCAACCGTTAGGCAGCATTTTTATATCTTTTTTGCCGAAGTTAATCATTGGTTCAATGGTAAAAACCATACCTTCCTGCAGAATCATTCCCTCACCGAAATTACCGTAATGCAGCACATTAGGGTCTTGATGGAATTCGCTACCCACGCCGTGTCCACAAAATTCTTCCACCACCGAAAACCTATCACGGTGAGCTATGCTGGCGATAGTTGCGCCAATATCGCCAATATGAATGCCTGCCTGCACAACTTTAATAGCTTCCTCTAGGCATTCATAAGTGGTTGCCATCAGCCGTTGCGCCTTAGGGCTAATTTTCCCGATGCTAAACATTCTGCTGGTATCGCCATACCAACCATCTAAAATTACCGTAACATCTATATTGAGAATATCTCCTGCGATAAGTTTTTTTTCGCTGGGAATACCATGGCAAATTTCATGATTTAAAGAAATACAAGAAGAATGTTGGTAGCCTCTATATCCTAAAGTTGCAGGAATGGCTTTATTCTCAATAATAAAATCATGGATTTTTTTATCTAGTTCAATGGTAGACACTCCTGCCACCACAAACTGCGATATATATTCCAGAGCTTTGTATGCTAAAAGCCCTGCTTTTTGTAAGCCTGCGAAGGCAATATCATCGTATAGGTAAATATCTTCCATATTGCCGTAATTTTCAACTTTTTTTATTACAAAGTTTTTAATCATAGATTATCTCAATGGGTTTATTAATAGTTATGGTATTTAGGTTTATATCGCAATCATAGCACAAAAACTCCACTCCTGCGCTACGAGCCAACATAAAATTTTTGTAATAAAGGGAGTCAATATCCTTGGCGATTTTAAAGCGGGTGCAATCTGTGCGTTGCACTATGTATAAATTAATTGCCCGTTTGCCTTCCTGCACAATATTTATTAACTCATTTAAATGCTTGGCTCCACGAGCTGTTGGACTATCGGGAAACTCTGCGATACCTTGCTGTCGCTTAAGAGTAGTGCTTTTAACCTCAACAAAGCAAGTATTATCTAAGCAAAAGTCAATCCGAGAGGCACCATGCGACACCTCAGCCCGAATATTATTATAATCTTCCAAAGGCTTTATAAGTTTATTGCTAAAGCCCTCTGCTGCAATTTTATTAGCTAAGTGCGTGTTTACGCCCACAAGACTGCTGCCATCATCAATCATTTCCAGTTTATATTTTAGTTTGTTTTCAGCCTTAGCGTGCGATAAATATACCGTGTTTCCCTCATGCACCAGTCCCAGCATAGAACCGGAATTTGCACAATGAGCAGTATGGATTTCGCCGTTTTCTAGGCGCACATCAGCTAGGAATCTTTTATAGCGTTTAATAAGGGTAGCTTTTAGGAGAATTGGTTGCTGCATAGTTTATTTCCACGCAATTAAATTGGCAAATTCTATGGTGATAGGGTAATGATTTTGCTCTTTATATTTTTGTAGCCCCAATTCAACTTCCTTAAAAAAGTTTTTGCCCACATAGTTTTTGTTGCGATTGGTGAGGATATTATTTTGTCCTGCGTTTTTTAAATCTGCAAAAATTTTATCTACGCTACTATACATAATTGCAATTTTGTCTTTGTCAACAGTAATATCTTGAAAACCGGCTGCTTGCACCAAATTACCGAGTGTGGTTATATCTGCAAAGGGATGAATGCGTGGCGACACCCCATTAAACAGTCGCATTTCCACATCAAATAAAACCTCATTCAATGGATACAAGGTGCCTGCAATAGGAATGCTCATTAAAAAGGCTCCACCTTGAGAGAGGATTCTATAAATATTTTTAAAAGCGTCTGCAGGGTTATTAATATTATGCAGCGAAAAATTGCTGATTACAATATCAAAGGAATTGTCTTTTAAATTAATATTTTCCTCGTCCAACAATATTTTATTAGGGTAAGGATTATGATTTAAAACATTGTCCACGCCAATGCCTTGCCACAATTCTGCAATTTTTTGCGAATTCAGAAGGCTATAAAATTCGCCCACACCTGCACCAATCTCAAGTCCTTTTTGAAAGTTGTTGTTTATTTCATTCAACTTTTCCATATTACGCTCAGCAATTTCTAGGCGCAAAAAGTTTGGCTCCAAGTGTTTGTTGTGCAACCCGTTAGCGCGTAATTTTAATAATTCTCTGTCAAAAATTTTCATAAATGTGTATACTATTTAAAATTAAATATCTTAAAAATATCATATTATGTTTTTAAAATCTATAGTTATAAAATTATTGAATTTTATCTATCCTCCGAAATGCTATCTTTGCTCCGCAGATATTGCAAGTGAAGGCTTGTGTTCAGAGTGTTTTCCAAAATTGCAGGTGGCTTATAAACATTATTGCCACATGTGCGGTATAGAATTAAAAGTGGGTGATAGATGTTTAGGGTGCCAAGCAAAACCTAAAAACTTCAATTCCGTTTCCTATTGTTTTGTGTATAGCCCAGAGGTTTTTAAGTTAATTGGAGGTTTTAAGAATAACGATAAAACCTATATGGCGAAATTTCTCAGCAGTTTTATGATTAAAAAAGTTAATGAAAGCGGCTTGGCAAATAAAATAGATATAATAATTCCCGTGCCGATTCACTATGCTAAATTAATTAAAAGAAAGTATAATCATACAGGATTGTTGGCGAAAGAAATTGCCAAACATTTTAATAAGCCTTTTAGAGTTGATGTTCTGCAAAAAACTAAGAAGACAGCCGACCAAATGACTCTAGGTAGCGATAAAAGACTAAAAAACATAAAAGGAGCTTTTAATATCAAGAAAAATCATTTACAATTATTGAAAGATAAAAACATTTTGCTGGTGGATGATGTTCTAACCACAGGAGCCACCATCAATGAGTGTGCGAAAGTGTTGAAAAGGGCAGGATGTAGCAGGGTTCACGTTCTGTGCTTTGCCCGAGTAGACGGAATTTTGAAGGTTTAAATAATTATAAATTCCCCTTCTTGTAGAAGGGGTGCCTCACAAAGTGAGGCGGGGTAGTGGGGAATCATTTAATAAAAATAAATTATTTCTGTTATGCTGTTCATTTTACCACTACCCCGTCTTGCCTACGGCAATCCACCCCTTCGCCTAGCGAAGGGGAATTTTTGAGAAGGAGCTAACAATGAAAATAGAAATGTATACAAAAACAGTGTGTCCTTACTGCACTAAGGCGAAGAATCTTCTGCATTTAAAAGGCATTAAAGATATTATTGAGTATAATATTGAAACCAATCCTGAATTACGGCGAGATTTCCTCAAAAGAACCAACGGCGCCAAAACCGTTCCGCAAATCTTTATTGATGATATTTTAGTAGGCGGTTTTGATAATTTATCGGCGTTGGATTCCACAGGTGAGCTTAATAAGATGTTGCAGATATTTTAGGTAAGTTTTAATCTTTTGGCTTACTATGTTGTCGCTTTCCCCCTTATGTATTAAAATACACTGCGGTGAAAAGCTCCTAATATTAAGCTCAAAACATTAAAACTTATTATTTAGCCTTTTTCGCAAACCCGATATAATTAATGTCGGGGCGCGTAGCCAATTCCCAAGTTCTACTTAGAGGATTTAGTTTAATTCCCCGCACCTCACTAACCTCTACACCATTACTTACCAACAGCGCATTCAATTCACTTGGCTTAATAAACTTAGCATGTTCATGAGTTCCTTTTGGCACCCAATTTAAAATATATTCTGCCGCATACTTTGCCAAAACTAAAGACTTTAAATTCCGATTGATGGTAGAAAAAAACAGCAGTCCATCATCTTCTAAAAACTGCGATACAGTCGCAAGAAATTCTTCCGCCGAATTCACATGTTCTATAATTTCCATCACAAAAACAACTTTAAATTTTTTGCTGCAATTTTGCGCAAGGTAATCTTCAGGCAAAATATTAATATAATTTATATCTAAACCGCTTTCCTCCGCATGCCGCTTAGCTGCTGCAATGCTTGCCCCTGACGCATCTATCCCTGTGATTTTATAGCCTAACTCCGCGAAACTTTCCGCTAAAATTCCGCCACCGCAACCAACATCTAAAATCTCCACGTCCTGTAAATTATGCTGCCGTAATACATCTGCAATATAACTGACTCTCACTTTATTAAAGTTATGTAAAATTTGAAATTTACCGTCTTTTTTCCACCAATCTTCGGCAATGCTTGAAAACTTTTCTACTTCTGATTCGATACTGGACTTCATAGTTCACATCCTAATTTTTTTTCTAAAAGTAATAAATTAATCTTGTATTTATTACTGATTGGTAATAATATATAATATATAGACTTATCAGAATTTTAGGAAGTAATTTTTATGAATACAAACAAATTAGAATCACTTTGGAAAGTTGGGAAGGATTTTTTAGGGGTAGACTACCCAATTATGGGTGGTGCCATGTCGTGGATTTCCGAAAGTAATTTAGTGGCAGCGGTCTCTAACGCCGGAGCCTTTGGGGTTATCGCCAGTGGATCTATGGACGCTCCATTATTAAAAGACATGATTATTAAAACCAAAGCTAAAACCAATAAACCCTTTGGCGTGAATCTAATAGTTATGAATCCTCATCTAGATTCTCTGGTGGATGTTTGTATTGAAGAAAAAACTACCCATGTGATTTTTGCGGGTGGCTTTCCAAGTGTAGATGTAATCACTAAATTAAAAGACAAAAACATTAAAACCTTAGGTTTTGCACCGAATGCCTCGCTGGGCAAACGCCTTGTGCGCAACGGTATAGACGCATTAATTATCGAAGGCAGTGAAGCCGGTGGACACATCGGACCCGTATCAACTTCGGTTCTTGTGCAAGAGGTTCTGCCAACTATTAAGGAAGTTCCTGTATTTGTGGCAGGTGGGATTGGCAGAGGTGAGGTTTTAGCCAATTATTTAGAACTGGGTGCGGCAGGCGTGCAAATCGGCACATCGCTTGTTTGTGCTACAGAATGTATTGCCCACGATAACTTTAAGCAATCTTTTATTAAGGCTTCAGCAAGAGACGCACAATCTACGCAACAAGTAGACAACGATTTCCCTGTAATTCCTGTGCGAGCCATAGTTAATAAGGGTTCTAAAGATTTCTTAGACTTCCAAAAATCAGTAATTGCCGATTACAAAAGTGGCAGTTTAACCAAATACGATGCCCAAATGAAAATAGAGCATTACTGGGTTGGAGCCTTACGCCGCGCGGTTGTGGATGGCGATGTGGAAAATGGTTCGCTAATGGCAGGGCAAAGCGTTGGTATGGTAAATGCAGTTCGTCCGTCAGCAGAAATTATTGCGGAATTAATAGCTCAGGCAACAGAATATCTAAATAAATAAGTAAATAACTACGGGATGTGAAGCATGGAAAATCCTAGCTTAGGAGAGCTGCTAAAACAAAGCAGAGAAAAAAAAGGCTTAAGTATTGATGATGTGGTGCGAATCATCAGAATCCAAAAAGATTTCTTAATTGCCTTAGAAACCGAAAATTATGCTAAATTGCCCGAGCGCACCTATGCCTTGGGTTATTTTCGGTCGTATGCTAAATTTTTAGAAATAGAAAATATTGAAGGTTTGGTAGCAACGCTGGACCAAACTTATTATTTTGAAAGACCGCGCTATTCCGATAGTAAAGGGCAAGTTTTTTTAGACGATGAATACGGCGTGGTAAACACCTTTAAAAAGAAATTCAGTGGTAAGCATGATGAAGCTGAAGAAGCAAAAGAGCCGCATTTAGACAATCTTAAAAAAGCTGATGTTAAATTTACTCCACATGAAAGAGTTGATATGCCGCAGGAAAGACCTGCAAAAAAAGAAAATGCTGAAGAGGGCGGTTTTTCTTCACACAATAAACTAATTATTGTTCTATGTGTTTTCTTATTTATTTTTCTATTTTTAGGTTATAAATTATTGTTTAGTGGTAGCTCGCAAAAGGCAGAAGATTCTGTAGCTGAGGCAGTAGCAAGCAGTGAGAGCAAAAAAATTGACTCCATAATTGATAACAATTATGTGGTGGTAGAAAATAATAAGGCAGAGGCTCCTAAGGTTGACAACAATCCTGTTCCTAATACGCAAAACAGAGTAGTCAATCAAACCTTAGATATTAAAGCTCAACCAACACAAGAACCTACGCCATCCACTGAGCCTAACAGTATTAATTTACATGATGGTTTGCAGAATAATCAACAGCCGGCTCAAGCTCCTGTAGTTGAGGAATCTGCGCCTGTTGAGACGGCTCCTAAATTTGAAATCCGTCCATGGGCGAAACCTACTCGTAATTATCAAATATCCATAGCCTTTGTTGAAGATGTTTGGATTCAAATTTATAAGCAAAACGATCCAAGTGTGGTTTATTTAGATAAAGTTTTTAAAGCAGGTGATATTTTTGATGTTCCCAAAGTGGATAACATCTCTATGAATGTGGGCAACTATCGCGGCATTAAAATTTTGGTGGATAATCAAGAAATAGCCTTAACCAGCCCGCGCAGAAATAGTGTTGTGCTAAATAATATTATTTTAGAGAAAAGCTCGCTTTTGGAAAAATATCAATAGTCCGCTCCTAAAGTCCCCTTCGCTGGCGAAGGGGTGCCTGTGAAACAGGCGGGGCAGTGGAATTAACCTTAAATCTTCAATCAAAACCATGCAATACGATTACAAAATTCCTCGTCGTCAATCTAAAGTAATTACTGTTGGAAACCTCAAAGTTGGTGGTGATAATCCCATTTGGGTGCAGTCTATGACTAATACACCCACCACCGATTACAACGCTACTATCAAGCAAATCCAAGGATTAGAAGAAGTTGGTGTTGATATTGTGCGGGTTTCTTGTCCTGATAGCGAATCCACCGCCAATTTTGATAAAATTGTTAAAGCAGTAAATGTCCCAATTATTGCGGATATTCATTTTCATTATCGCAGAGGCATAGAAGCTGCGGAAAAGGGAGCTGCCTGCTTGCGAATCAATCCCGGCAATATTGGCTCACGGGAAAAAGTCTTGGAATTAGTGCGCGCAGCTAAGGATAATAATTGTTCTATCCGAATTGGTGTAAACAGTGGGTCTTTGGAAGAACATTTAATTGAAAAATACAAAAGCCCAACACCTGAAGCCATGATGGAAAGTGCGATGACGCACATGAAAATACTTGAAGATGCCGATTTTACCAATTTTAAAATCAGTGTGAAATCTTCCAATGTGTTTTTGGCAGCAAAGTCTTATCAGTTATTGGCGGAATCCTGCGATTATCCACTGCATTTAGGTATTACCGAAGCCGGCGGAGTGCGGGTAGGCACCGTGCTTTCTTCCATCGGTTTGGGTAATTTATTGTGGCAGGGTATTGGCGATACTTTGCGAGTTTCTCTATCGGCAGACCCACGAGAAGAGGTAAAAGTTGGTTTTGATATATTAAAATCGCTCAATTTAAGAAGCCGTGGCGTGAAGATAATTTCTTGCCCATCCTGCGCTCGTCAAGGGTATGATGTGGTAAAAGTAGTTGCGGAGGTGGAAAACCTTGTGGCGCACATTAAAGCTCCAATCACAGTTTCCATGTTAGGTTGCGTTGTCAACGGCATCGGTGAAGCTATGTATACCGATGTTGGCTTGGTGGGCATTTCTAATAAAGAAAATGTTATTTATTTAAATGGTATTAAAGATCACAAAGTCTCTAATGAAGAAATCGTGGAGCATATCGTTAGTTTGGTAGAAAAAAAAGCCGCTGAACTGGAAAACCAAAAATAAAAATTTTTTTCCCTTTACATAATAAATACCTATATTGACTTTATACTCATCTACAACCCATTGAGTAATCATAAAATTTATGCTATAATACATTCATATATGTAGAGGGTTGATTCGTGAGTGTGGAAGTTTTTAAAAATAAATTTGAAGATTTAGAAAGCATTTGGCATAAAGACGAAAATGATATTGAATTCATTTATGCACGAGATTTAGCTAAAGTTTTAGGATATTTAGGTAAAGATTTTTGGAGAAATTTTCAAAATCCATTGGAAAAAGCAATGGTTTCTTGTAAAAATAGCGGAGAAGCTATATCAGACCATTTCGCGGGCGTCCGCGAAATGGTCGATGTTGGTAGCGGAGCTAAGCGTGAAGTCCAAGATTACAAGCTCACTCGTTATGCTTGTTATTTAACTGCTCAAAACGGCGATCCTCGTAAGGAAGAAATTGCTTTTGCTCAAAATTACTTTGCCGTGCAAACCAGAAACTTTGAGCTTGTAATGCAGCGAAAAGAAGACTTTGAAAGAGTATTAGAAAGATACGAGCTAAAAGAAGCGGAAAGTATCTTCTCAGAAGAACTCTATCAAAGAGGAATAGATGAATATGGCTTTGCAAGAATAAGAAGCAAGGGTGATGCAGTTCTGTTCGGGGGCAATAACACCCAAGCAATGAAAGATAAACTTGGTGTTCCCGAAAAATATAATAATCGTCCGTTGGCAGATTTTTTAGACCCAACTTTAATTGCAGCAAAAAAGTTCGCAGTGCGACTCTCTAATGTTGCCATTAAAGAGAAAAATTTACAGGGTGAGGAATCCATAACCAATCAGCATAATAGCTCCAATCAATCAATTAGGGAAGTTTTTATTAAAGAGACAGGACTAAAACCTGAGGAACTTCCAAGGTCTGAAGATATTAAAAAGGTAGAAGTCAGATTAAACAAAGATTTAAAAACTATTACAAAACCAAAACATAAAAAATAGCGCCACCACCGTCATACCGTCCACTATCCTAAATTCTCCTTCGCTTGGGTGTTGTGGGTGGACTGCATCGCAGAACGTGGTAGTGGAATTAATAATTCATGCAAAGCATAAAAATTTTTTCCTCTTTCACACAACAAAGCCTAAATAGATTATATCCTACCTTAAACTGCATTATGGCGAAACAAGTAAGCCATAGTTTTACGAATTCACGCCATTGAAGTTTAAGGGAGGACATAATCTATTTAGGCTTTTACCTACTTTCCACGCAATAAAATTGCGTCTATGAACAATATTCTTGCTTCACCCCCCCCCAATGTTATGCTAAATTTTTAGTGTAAAAATGGGTAAGTAAAGTTGCTGAGATTCTTAATGCTTTTAATAACTGTTCTGTTATCAAACATTAGCTCACATGTTGCATCTAGTTGGCGCGATGGCACAGTATTAGGAGAAATCGGTCGGTCAAATTTAGAGAGCATAGGTAAATACAAAACTAATCCCTATAACAACAATGAATCTGAGAATTCGTTAATAGTTAATCTTGGTGGAGTTAGTAATACTACACAGGTATCCTATCAATATTCAGCTGATAATTCCAATAAAGAAACGTCTAATCTTAAAATAACGAGTAATTATAGTCTTGCATATTTAAGAAAAGTTTCCGATAAACTTTCCCTCGGGATTGAGGTTGGTGTGTTTAATTCCGCAAGTTCTACCATAAATACAACTTCTGCTTTATCAGCAGATACCAAAGCGTAACCAAACCCTAGATTAACTTTTAATAATGGAGATGATGTCTGCCGTTTCGGTAGTGGAACGATAAGTCAAGCTGTGCAAGATTTTTGCAATTCGGGCGCGAAGAATACCAGCACCTGTAATCTGTTAAACTATTTGATAAACCAAGTTATATGCGATGGTGGTGCTTTTATTGATAATACCAAAATTTGTAATAATTTACCGACGGCATATTCTAATTTATGCCCGGATGGAGTGTTAAATCAAGCACAGTTTTGCAACACTATCCTAGGTGGAACCCTTGAGGGTGGCTGGAGATGTGTTTTTGGTAATGGTAATACCATAGACCCGCCCACAAATCCTGACCCATGTATCACAAATCCTACTCCTGAATGTTCGATAGCGCCGCCACCTCCTGATACATGTGCAACGGATGTTAGTTTATGCGATACTCCTGATATTGGTATGGATACTTGTAATATGAATCCGCCTCCTGCAGGGTGTCCTGATAGCGGCAGTAATAACCGCCAACAAAAAATCAGCATAAGCTCTAATGCTTATGTTGCATACTTTTTAGCTAATTATGAGCTTTTTAAAGAATACGATATTGGTTTAGCCATAGAATGTGGGCTTGGAGCCATCTATAGAGATATAACACTAAAAGGAGCCGTTTCAGGCAGTAGCTCAGCCACCACCTTAGCTGCCAAAACCGGAGCTGTGGGCAGCTATTATTTTGCTGATAATCTAGCCTTAGGATTGGGCGTGTATTATGTTTATATGGGTGATACACAGCTAAAAGTTTCAAACTATGATTTTAAAATGCGGAATTCAGCCACTATTACTTATAGTATGCAATTAAGATATTTGTTTTAACCTTGATAAATCCCAAATTCCGTGTAAAATAGATAATATTTACATGGAAAAAATGATGGATTATAAAAACGTTAGGGGGACTCACGATTTATACGGAGAGTCTTTGCAAAGATTTTTGCAGGTGGAAAGTATCACTAAAAAATTGGCGAATTCCTACAATTTTAAAGAGATTCGCACGCCTATTTTAGAATTTTCCGCAGTGTTTGAAAAAAATATTGGTGAGGAAACTGATATTATCGGCAAAGAAATGTATGCCTTTACCGATAGAAGCGGCGAGAATATAGTTCTGCGCCCTGAGGGAACAGCTCCCGTGGTGCGCGCAGTGATTTCCAACGGACTGACCCACATGTTGCCCTTAAAATATTTTTATATGGGTGCAATGTTTCGTTATGAACGTCCGCAGAAGGGGCGGCAACGGCAATTCCACCAACTGGGCTTTGAATATCTTGGCAGTAATCATTACACCAGCGACGCTGAAATGATTAACCTTGCATTGGATATTCTTAAAAATCTTGGCATAACTTCCTACGTTCTGCACATAAATTCCCTTGGCAGTAGTGAATCGCTCAATGCTTACAAAAAAGCTCTTGTAGATTTTCTGCAATCGCAAAAAGATAAGCTCTCGGAAGACTCTCTAATCCGCTTGTTAAAGAATCCACTGAGAATATTGGATTCTAAAGCTGAACAGGATAAGGAAATTATTAAAGCTGCACCTAAAATTTCTGAATATTTATCTCCTGAGGATACGGCTTTCTTCAATAACGTTAAAGAATCCCTTATAGACTTAGGCATTCCTTACGTGGAAGACGAGCATTTGGTGCGTGGACTAGACTACTACACTCATACCGTGTTTGAAATTATCACGGACGATTTAGGAGCGCAAGGCACGCTGATTGCAGGCGGACGCTACAATAACCTAATGAAACAAATGGGTGGAGTTGATACAGGAGCCTTTGGCTTTGCGGGAGGTATTGAGCGGTTATCCATGATGTTGCAAAACATCAATGAATCCCCTAAAGGCATTGCCATAATTACGGCAAATGAGGAATATAACAATTCCGCCCTTAAATTAGCGCAAGATTTACGAAACAACAATTTTGGTGCAAGTTTTATCCTTGGTAAAGATGTTTCTGCTAAGCTAAAAAAAGTCTCGGGAGCAGATTTTTTTGCAACTATTGTTGTTGAAGATATGCAAAACTTGACGCTTAAAGATGTGGCAACCCGTGAAACGCACAAAATCAACGAAAAAGATATAATAGAATTTTTAAATGCCCACTACGGCAAACACAAGGAAATATAATTAATGAGTTTTGAAGACAACTTAAAATCACTGGTTAACAAACATAAGGAATTAGGCGATAAGCTGGCGGAGGGCGTATCTAACCCTGCGGAATATTCCAGTAATTCTAAGGAATACAATAACCTTAGCCCAATTGTGCAGCTCATTACAAGCCTTTGGGATAAAAGAGCGGAATTGAAAGACCTTAATGAAATCATAGATTCACCTACGTCTGAGCCGGATATTAAACATATGGCAAAAGATGAATATCCGCAAGTTAAGGAGTCCATAGAAACTTTAGAGAACGATCTTAAAATTGCCCTCCTGCCAAAGGATAAAGATGACGAAAAAAGCGTTATCATAGAATTACGGGCAGGCACGGGTGGCGATGAAGCTGCCATTTTTGCCGCCGACCTTTTCCGTATGTATTCTAGGTATGCCGAAAATCGTAAATGGAAAGTTGAAGTGATGTCCATGAGTGAAAACGGCGTGGGAGGCTATAAAGAAATTATCGCCTCTATTAATGGCAATAATGTGTTTTCAAGGTTGAAGTTTGAATCAGGCGTGCATCGTGTGCAAAGGGTTCCTGAAACCGAGGCGAATGGGCGCGTTCATACATCTGCCGCTACTGTGGCGGTTTTGCCCGAGGCGGAAGAGGTTGATATTCAAATAGACGAAAAAGATTTACGCATAGATATTTATCGCTCCTCAGGCGCAGGTGGTCAGCACGTGAACACCACCGATAGTGCGGTGCGCATAACTCATATTCCTACAGGGATAGTGGTGGCGCAACAGGACGAACGGTCGCAACATAAAAATAAAGCTAAGGCTATGAAAATTTTAATGTCGCGGATATACGAACAGCAAAGAACAGAGCTGGATATGAAGCGGTCGGCAGATAGGAAATCTCAGGTGGGTAGCGGCGATAGAAGTGAGCGTATTCGCACCTATAACTTTCCGCAAGGAAGGGTTTCAGACCATCGTATAAATTTGACTCTTTATAAACTTGATAGGTTTATGGAAGGAGAATTAGACGAAATGATAGACGCCCTAACCGCCGCCGACCAAGCCTTGAAGTTGGCTAATGCCGAAGGGTTGATGGATTGATTCTAAAAAACGCCTTAGAGCTTTATGGAAATACTATTGAGACAAGATTAATCCTTAAACATGTTCTAAACATTAGTGATAGTGATTTTATTATTAATTTAGATATGGAAATTAATATAAATACAGACTTGGCAGCAATATTTAATAAAAGAAAGCAGGGGTTTCCATTAGCCTATCTGACGAGTGAGCAGTTTTTTTGGAAGCATAATTTTTATGTGAACGAAAATGTGTTAATTCCACGGCAGGATAGTGAAACTCTTGTGGCAGCTTTTCTAGAATATTTCCCTCAAAATTCCCCTTCGCGGGCGAAGGGGTGGACGGCATCGCCGGACGGGGTAGTGGAATCAACATTAATTAGTATCTTAGAAATCGGCATTGGCAGCGGATGTTTATTGCTATCTTTGCTTGATGAATATAAAAACTCCATTGGCTGTGGTGTGGATATATCTTCGGAAGCCTTAGCAGTCAGCTTAAAAAATGCTCAAAATTTACAGGTAGATAGCCGCCTACGCCTTGTGCAATCAAATTTGTTTGAAAAAGTTGATGGCGTTTTTGATGTAATAATCAGCAATCCACCGTATATATCGCCTGAAGATACTGATATAGCAGATGACGTTAAAAAATTTGAACCAAATGTAGCCTTATTTGCCGATAATAATGGTTTATTTTTTTATGAAAAAATTTTGGAGCAGGCAGGAGCTTATCTCAAAAAAGATGGGCTAATATTTTTAGAAATCGGTTATAAACAAAACTCTGCCGTAGTATATATTGCCCAAGAGAATGGTTTTAAACATTTAGCTACCAAAAAAGATTTAGCAGGGCATGATAGGGCAGTGGTTCTGCAAAGGGTTTAAAGTGCTTTACACCATCGGTCATAGTAATGTAGAACTGGAATACTTCCTAGATGTATTAAAAAAATACGAAATAAATATTTTATGCGATATTCGCATAACGCCTTACTCCGGGTATGTCCCGCACTTTAACAAGGAATCTCTTGCCGCTGCCTGCAAAAAGGCGGGGATTCAATACATCCACAAAACAGAGCTTGGTAGCGTTAATGTGTATCCGCTGGTAGAACCCACTGAAATTATATTGAATATTTTAGAAAAAATGTCCTTGGTGGTGGCGGAAAAAAATGTAGCTTTAATGTCTGACGGCTGGGATTATAAAAATTGCCATCGCACTATTTTAGCCGATTGGATGGAGCATCATTTTGGTGTAGTCGCTATCCCGATTAACATTAAAAATGCGGAAATTTTTGCGGCAAAAACCACGCAATTAAATATCTTTAATTAAGTGTAAATTCCGCTTGACAAACTATAAAAATATCGCAATAATCTTGTGTATTGTATAAAATATTGTGAAATAAATGGTAGAAAAAATGAAAACATACTCGCCAAAACTTGCTGAGATTGAAAACAAATGGTATGTGGTTGATGCTAAAGATGTGGTTCTTGGTAGATTAGCGGTAATTCTTGCTAACAGAATCAGAGGTAAACATAAGCCAACATTTGCTCCTCACATGGATTGCGGTGATAACATTGTAGTTATTAATGCTGATAAAGTAAAATTAACCGGCAATAAAAAAGCTCAGGGTAAATTTATTTGGCATACAAATCATCCCGGCGGAATCAAAGAAAAATCTTGGGCAGATATTCTTGATGGTAAACATCCTGAAAGATTAATCTCTAAAGCTGTAGAAAGAATGATTTCTAAAGGAGTTTTAAGACGTAATCAAATGAGAAGACTGCATATTTATGCAGGAGAATCTCATCCGCATGAAGCACAAGCTCCGGAAACACTAGATGTTTCTGTATTTAATGCTAAAAATAAAAGGTAAAAAATATGAATCAAAAAATTGAATCCTTAGAAGAATTAGGTGCATCTGTAGTGTTAGACAGTAAAGAAGATGTAGCTGCGCCTATAGTATACGAAAGAAAAGTAGATGCTTTAGGGCGTGCCTATGCCACAGGCAAGAAAAAAAGCTCAATAGCTAAAGTTTGGTTAAAAGCAGGTAATGGTAAAATTACTATCAACAATCAAGATATAACTGAGTATTTAGTTCGTCCTGTGTTGAGAATGATTGTTAATCAACCTTTCGGTATTGTTAATGCAGAAAATCAGTATGATGTTGTGGTTTCAGTGCAAGGCGGCGGACTTTCAGGTCAAGCTGACGCTATTAAACACGGTGTTTCTAAGGCTTTATTTGCTTTCAATCCTGATTACAGAGCTACTCTAAAAAGTGAAGGTTTCTTAACCCGCGATAGCAGAGTGGTGGAAAGAAAGAAATATGGTAAAGCTAAAGCAAGAAGAAGCTACCAGTTCTCGAAAAGATAGTTTGTTTCAAATTCATCTATGCGAAAAAAGGAGTATATCAAAAATATACTCCTTTTTTTATTTTTACAAAATATACTTGACAATCATATTCTTTCAGTGTATAATGCATGATATATAAAATTATTACAAGAAAAAATAGGTAGTAATAATTTTCGTCATTCCAGCGAAGGCTGGAAGTCGCAGACGCTTGCCCCGCAGGGTAATAAATATTATAAATAAAAAAAGAGGCTCATCAAAATCAACCAGTAAAATAAAAAAAACACAGAGCAGATAAAGAAACAAAAGAAAAAGTATAATAGCGACACTGGATGGCAGAGTGTGGGATGTTAAAATTAATGTATAATAGTATAATACATTTATATCTACCCCACTACCGGTTCTATCTACTGAGGTAGAATGTGTGCAGAACACCATCGCTATGTTTGGTGACCCGCAGGGGTATGAAATTAGTCCAAAGTAGATTTATATTTTTAGTTGTGTTTTAGCTTACCAGAAGTAATTAAAACATTTTCTTTTGTTTTTGAATAGATTGTATAGCACCAAGTTTTGTGCTTGTTATAACTGATGCGGCGGAGTTGTATTCTTTAT
>JAISPM010000026.1 GCA_031274895.1 Alphaproteobacteria bacterium | reverse complement strand
TGAAAACCTTTGCACCGTGGGCTTGGTGTTTTTATCGGCGGTGGCGTTGAACAGTTATTTAGATGCTAAGAAATATTTTGGTGAGGGTATTGTAAAAGAGAACCTACTTAAATATTTAGATTTAGTAGCACTGGGAACCGTCTGCGATATGGTGCCGCTGGTGGGTTTTAATCGGGCGGCGGTGTTTCAAGGGTTAAAAGTAATGCACAAGCGGGAAAACATCGGGCTGCGGGCATTAGCAGATAGCTTAAATATTAATAAACCACTGGACGTAGAAACGTTGGGTTTTGCCTTTGGTGCGTGCATTAATGCCGGTTCACGCATGGGAGAGTCTCGCTTAGCTTTAGATTTATTCCTGAGTGAGCAGGAGAGTGTTGCCATGGTGTTAGCCCAAAAGCTGATTGATTTAAATCTGCAGCGGCAAGCGGAGGAAGATAAAATTATTCAAGCAGCGGTAGGAGAAATATCCTCTTCAAATTCCCCTTCGCTGGCGAAGGGGTGGACGCAAAGCGGACGGGGCAGTGGAATCAATGAATCTCCATTAATTTTTGTCGGCTCACACCTATGGAGTTCAGGCATTGTTGGCATTATCGCAGGTAGAATTAAAGAAAACTACGGCAAACCTGCGCTTATTTACAGTGTAGATACGGAAAAGGGCATAGCCACAGGGAGCGGACGGAGCGTTGAGGGCGTAGATTTAGGCAATATTATTATCGGAGCCAAGCAGAAGGGGCTATTGCTTAAAGGCGGCGGACACAGCCAAGCGGCGGGATTTTCTTTTGCTATGGATAAAAAGGATGAATTATTTACATTTTTAGCTGAAAAGGTCAATTTTGCCCTGAAAAATAAGGTGGTGGAAAGAAATTTAATGGTGGATGAAGTTCTGCCAATCACTGCCCTTAATGAAAGTTTCGCCACAAACCTCAGCCAACTGCAACCCTTCGGCATTAATTTTAAAGAACCAACCTTCATGCTATCACGGGTATGCTTGGCAAATGTTAAGCAGATTGGTAAAAATAAAAACCATCTGATGATGGACGTGGTTGATAATAGATATAAACTAAAGGCTTTTTGTTATAAATCTATTCCCTCTCTGCTGGGCGAAAGTATTTTAGCAAATGAAGATAAGTTTGTGGATGTGGTGGTGGAAGCAAAATTAAACTTCTACCAAGGCAAAAACTATGTGAATTTAGTAATTTTGGATATTGCGGAATAATCACCCTAAATTCCCCTTCGCTCGGGCGTTGTGGGTGGGCGATGTAATCGCACGGGGCAGTTATGGAGCGTTGCTCCATAGAACCGAGGTTAGTCGTATCACCTTTGGGGTGATACTCCAATTTAACTTGTGCGGTTTGGAATCAAGTCTTAAATAAAGGAACAAAAATTGAACAAAATAAACTACGATAACCTTACCAAAAAATATCTGGAAATTAAGAAGTATTTAAATAATGAATATTTTTATCATTATAAAAATATGGAAAATTTTGATGTGAAATATACTTATCACTCCACAGCTATAGAAGGAAATACTCTTACACTGCATGAAACATCGCTTGTGTTAGATGGTATATCTGTAGGAGATAAGAATATAAAGGAGATTTTTGAGGTCGTTAATCACTCTAAAGCCTTTGATTATATTTTTAAGATAAAAAGTAAATCTGAAAGAATTATTGATGTGGAAGATATTTCAAAAATTCACAGTATTATTTTAGATAATATCAATGAATATAATAGAGGAGTTTATCGCCGCGTTAATGTAGGAATTAGCGGCACTAATATAATTTTTCCATATCCAAATGAACTTCCATTATTAATGTATAAATTTAATGAATGGTTAGTGCGAGAGCAAGAGATTGGAATTATCCATCCTGTTAAATTAGCAGCTCAAGCACATCTTAGATTTGTAAATATTCACCCGTTTGTAGATGGCAATGGTAGAACAGCAAGACTTTTAATGAATATGATTCTATTAAAGAATAGCTATCCACCACTGATTATTGAAGTGGATGAAAAGAATAAATATATAAAGGCTATTCAAGATAGCCAAGATAATGACAATGATACTTTTGATAAGTTTATCTACGATAAAATGATGGAATCCTTGGATAATATCAAAAAAGATTTTGGCTTTGCGGACATTTAAATAACCCTTGACAATCAAGTATAATCAATAAATAATATAAATGTGGGTTTCACAGCCCATTCTATCGCGGTTGGTTCTTATATTAACAGACTAATATAAGTCTTTCTCATATATTATATATGGGCGGGAGAGGGGAGAATACAATACCCTTAGGGGAAATAATCCCCACTCTCCGTCTGTGGTAGAGCTGTGAATCTCCCGCCCTTTAATATAATACGAGACGAGTGAGATGACCAATTCAACTAAAAAGCCAGAACTAGAACATTACGATATAAAACAACAATTTAACAATCTTTTATATAATTCCACTGAACTTATTAAGAAATATGATGATTTATTGCTGGAAATTAAAGAATCAACTGAATCCTCCACAATTCATGAACTAATAGATAATCACTATAATAAAATAGCAATTAGCAGTAGACAAATGAATGGCATACGACACACCTTTAGACGATTTTATAAAATCTACGATGTAGAAAAACATCTTAAAAAGCTATAAATAATACTTGACAATCATATTCTTTTAGTGTATAATATGTGATATAGAAAATTATTACGAGAAAAAATAGGTAGTAATAATTGAATAATATCCCCTAAATTCCCCCTCGCTGGCGAGGGGGTGGACTGCCGTTAGGCAAGACGGGGTAGTTATGGAGCATTGCTCCATAGAACCAAGTTTAGTCGTATCACCTTAGGGGCGATACTCCAATTTTAACTTGTGCGGTTTGGTAAAACAATTAAACATCAAAAAAGAGGCTCATCAAACTTTAAAAAAATAAAAAAAACACAGAGCAGATAAAGAAATAAAAGGAAGAGTATAATAGCGACACTGGATGGCAGAGTGTGGGATGGTAAAATTAATGTATAATAGTATAATACATTTATATCTACCCCACTACCGGTTCTATCTATTGAGGTAGAATGTGTGCAGAACACCATCGCTATGTTTGG
>JAISPM010000065.1 GCA_031274895.1 Alphaproteobacteria bacterium | reverse complement strand
ACTTAAGCAAATAACCAATGAGGGCGAAATTGCGGCATTGGTAGATAAACTTTGTGCAGAAAATGCCGATAAAATAGAGCAAATTAAAGCAGGTAAGGATAAACTTTTGGGCTGGTTCGTTGGGCAAATCATGAAGGAAACAGGTGGTAAAGCTAACCCTGATGTGGTGAATGACTTATTAAATAAGAAAATCTCCTCGTAAAACACCAAAATTCCCCTTCGCTTGGGCGTTGTGGGTGGCGGCAAAGTCGACGGGGTAGTGGAACCAACTCGTCATTCCAGCGTAGGCTGGAATCCACTGCGTCGCAGACATAATTATTTTTAATAATAATTAAAAAAACACTTGAATAAGTTTGATATTTCCTATACAATTAAACAGTCTCTATTTTGGTGGATAAATAATTGCGAAGTTAATTAAGGATAGATGGCCGAGTGGCTGAAGGCGCGCCCCTGCTAAGGGCGTATTGGAGAAATCCAATCGAGGGTTCGAATCCCTCTCTGTCCGCCATAAAATAGAGCTATGATATAAACTATAAATGTGGTTTTTATTAAAAAAAAGAGATAATAAAACTTATGATTATGAAAGCAAATAGCATAGAATATATTTCAGCAAAATACACAATTTTAGCAGTTTTTTTTGTTTTCTTATTATCTTTTAGTGCGTATGCGAATCCAAAAACTACTAATAATTATATATATATCCAAACTAATCAAATGCACCATGTTGGCACTACGGTAGACCAAACTGCATGGGTTCCTGATATCACCACCGGTGGTATTAACCAAACTAACTCTAATATTACTTTTAGGCTTTTTGAGCCAAATTTTATGTCTAATATTATTGCAGGATATATGATTGCAGGTAAATATGGCGTAGAAATAGAATACTCCTCTCTTGATTTATTTGCTGATAAAGTTAATGGTCAACCGGCTACTAATGCCAGTTCACCGTATTCCAATGTTCGTATAGAAACTGTTTTCTTTAATTTAAGACAAGATTTTTGGGAATATAGAAATATAAATGTTTTTTATAAGATAGGATTCGGGTTTATGCAGCCAAACTTTGCTAACCAAGTTGTTGATGGTGGTGCCAGTTTAGACTATGCTATTCAAGGATCTATCGGCGGTTATTATGCGCTTAACGATTATATCGACTTAGAGCTTGCTTATAATCTTGCCGGCAACTATGCTAGACGTCAAGAATTGTATGCGTTATCTTACGAAGGAAAACATAAGGTTATACAAAGCACAATCAACTGGGGAATCAGATTCAAATTCCACTCCATAACCAGACAAGATATGATTGCATATTAGGAAACAGCAAAAAGCCCAAAGGAATATTCCCTTTTAACTGCAATGACACGACCCTACTTGTGGAAAATTCTAGTGATGTCATAATGCAGTTAAAAGGGAATATTCCTTTGGGCTTTTTGCTAAAAATTCCCCTTCCTTCCTCACTTCTATATTATTAAGAGTTAAGTTATTTAATTAAAAGCCTTGTAAGAACTTTCTTCTAACTGAATTATGACATTCCGAGGACTAACCACAAGTAGGAATATGTCATTGAAGTTAGAAGAAAGTTCTTACAAGGCTTTCCATAGTTTATATATTTAACCTTAACTCTTAATAATACTTATCTTCTCTCCACTTTTTATTATCTTCGCCAAAATAAACTCCACCAGCTGAGAATAGAAATAAGAATAAATCTTTTCATCATCCTCTTTAGAAGATTTATCTACACTATCGTAAAAGAAAAACCTAAATTCAAGATTATAGCCATTTTCTTTAACTTCAAAAAATCCGGCATCACCAAAATCGTCATCATCTAAGTTTAATTCAATGGATTCGCCGTCATCTTCGTCATCAATAACAGTATGATCCCATCTACCCCCCCCCGCTTTTTTAAGGGAGACTAAGTCATTCTTAAAACTTTCTAAATCATATTGAATTTTAAACATAATATATACCTATAACTATTTTATCTCACCAAACTCACCGGGCTGCAAAGTTATAAACTCATTAGCACCAAGGTTATGTTTTTTCTTAGCAATTTCTAAATCTTCCACAGGTTGCAACCTTTTTTCTGCAGAAAGCTGGAAGGTGCCAAAATGCACTGCTACGGATTTTTTTGCATGCAACAAACGGTGAATATTAACCGCATCCTCAGGACTGGTGTGTCCTTTGCGCATGAAATCGTAAGGTAAATAAGCACCAATGGGTAAAAAGGCTAAATCTATATTTGGAAATTTTTCATGGATTTCTTTAAATATCGCTCCATTTTCATTGCCGAAAGAGGTATCTCCGGCAAAATAAATGGTTTTAGTTGGCGTTTGCACAATAAAACCACCCCAAAGAGCTTTGTTCATGTCGTTTAAACCTCTGCGAGACCAATGATATGCCTTGGTTAAAGTAATTTTTACATTACCAACTGTAGTGCTTTCTCCCCATAATAGCGGTGCAACTCTAAAATTCTTATTAAGTTTTTTTAATAAATAATCATTTCCTGCGGGGGTTATCACCAAAGGGTTGTCTCTTTTGTAAAGTTTTTTCAGAGTTTCATTATTAAAATGGTCGTAATGATCGTGGCTTAGTAAAATAATGTCAATTTTTGGAAGATTCTCAAAAGCTATGCCGGGTAAATGCACGCGTTTTGGTCCAAACATAAATATACCTGCCCGTTGCGAATAAATAGGGTCGGTAATGATGTTTAGCCCATTTGTTTGAATTAACACAGTGGAGTGATTGATAAAATAATATCTGATGGTGTCTCCCAAGACTCTTTCCTCGGGAATTGCCTGTTTAACAAACACCTCTTCGTCTTCCCATTCTTCCCAAGTTAAATTTTTATCCTTTGAAAGTCCTGTGAAATAACCAAGAGCCTTCCAAATGGAAAAATTATAAGCGGAATCGTCATCATCACCGATTCTCTTGAATCTTTCGCCATCAAAAAATTCACTTTTTTCACCCTTATAATATGCGGAGGCAAACAAGTTGGCTTGATATAAAATTGGACTTATAACTAAGGCAATCACTGCAATTATACTTAATAGAATCATTTTCTTTCTGAACATGTTAATCCTGTTGTTTTCACATTTATTATATAGTATATTTTTCTAAATAAGCTAACAAAAAAAATATGTGTTTTATGAAAAACTCTTTAAAATTTCTTGCGATTCTACTAATTACTTTATTTTTCAGCAATAATGGGTTTGCGATTGACATTCCATTGCCGCTGCCGGGTATTACCGCTACTCCTAAACCGGCGGCAGCTCCTGCCTTAAGCGAGTCGGATAGAAAAGTCCTTCAAGATTTCATAAAAATTTTGCAAGACCCTAATAAGGTGCAAGCCCTAATTAAAACTCTTAATTCTCAAAATGCTCCGGTAGTGGTAGAACCCGAATCTCAGCATGCAGATATTCTTCCTACAGATATAGGCGAAATTCTTGATTTAGCGCATAATACCTATACCAACTTAGGTTTATACGAAAAGATGCAACTGTATTGGCAAGATTTTAAATCTGACCTTTTTAGTATTAATTATAAAAACTTGGGAATCTTGGTTTTAGTTATCGCTTTAATTAATATTGCCCTGCTTGTAATTGAATATTTCTATTCAAAAGCCTACGATGTTAAGGAATATAGACGGGATTTTGTCAGATACTACAAAAGGAATCATTTCCTTAAAGGGCATTTTTTGCTGTTTTTTATTAACATAAAATACTTTCTGCCGACAATTTTACCTGCCAGCTTACTGATGACAGCAGGAAAAATCAGCACCAATATAGTTTACGAATGGATATTGAATCTGTTTGTGTTCACGGTTATTTTAATGTTGCTGTTGCGATTTTTAAAAATTATTTTTTATGATACCCGCGGGTCAGACCTTATCAGACTTAGATTTTGGCTGTTTTTACTACTATGGCTTTTGTTTATTTTCCTATCGCTTCATTATGTTTTCACAGCGATGGAAGATTTTGCTTTAGTTAAACTCAATATCGCTTTCTTTGTGTTGGTGGCTTTATTTTATGTTTTCAGACTGCGATTCTTATTCAAAGTTATTAATCATAAAGCCTTAACACGACATATGCGCGGCTATAAAAGATTTCTTCTGCATGCTAAAAGATACTCCATAACGCTGCTTTACATGGCAGTTTATGCTTATATAATATCCGTTGTATTTTTAGATTCGGGTATTACGAAATCTATCATTATGAAATTATTATATGTAATTATAGGAATACTATGTATTTACTTGGTGCAGACCTATCTTGCCAAAATTATTATTAAAGACTTCATGATTAAAAAAAGCACATTCTCGGCAAATATTTCTAAAATGATATTTGCTAATGCCACAGAAAGAAGCTCCATAGAGTTTACTTTCTTTTGGCGAGTTTTTAATGTTTTTTATTATGTGATTTTTGCCTTAATCTATGTGTGGTTTTTTGATAGAGTTTTAGATACTAATCTTGTGGTTAAACTGAACGCTATGAGTTCTTATAGAGTTGTGAGTATTTTATTCAGCGTATTGCTTGCTTTCAGCTTTCTAATGGCAATAACTTTTGTTATTGTGGCTTTTGCTGAAAGATATATCGCAAAAACTGCCGAAGCAGGAGACTTAGACCGCCTGAAAAAAATGCTGACGCTTTACAAAATTTTACAAAAACCTTATAAAATAATATTTTGTATTATCTTTTTTATTTTTATATTATCATCCATCGGAGTTTCCTTAACAGCCCTGTTAGCCAGCACGGGGGCGATTACGGTTTTACTTGCCTTTGGTATGAAAGATATTTTACAGAACTTCTTTAATTCCATCATGTTTTTCTTGGAGAACAGCTTTTCTTTAAACGACTATATCGATTTAGGCGGCAGTAAAGGAACCGTTGAAGAAATCAGTATGGTTTACATAAAAATCAGAGATATTGAAGGAAATCTTATAATGATTCCTTTCAAAAATATCGGCACCATAACCAATTACTCTAAAGATTACTCCTTTGCCTTGGTAAACGTAGGTGTTGCTTATAACAGCAATTTAGATAAAGTATTTGCTTTGCTAAAAACTATTAGTGAGGAAATGAAGGCTGATAAAACCATTGGAAAATTACTGTTGGCACCTCTTGAAATTATAGGGGTTACTTCCCTTGATGATAGCAGTATTAATGTTAGATGTCGTATAAAAATTGCCCCGGGCAAGCAGACCTCTGTCCGCACTATGTTTTTAAGAAAAATTCATGATACTTTTGGTAGAGAAGGTATCGATATTCCTTTCCCACAAAGGGTTATTCATATACAATAACTAAATTCCCCGTCGCCTGCGTTGTGGGTGGCTCCGTAGGAGACGGGGTAGTGATTATAATCTTAATACTTCAACAATGTTTCCACATTAAAATTACATTTAGCGCGTCCACCTAAATCTACCAATTCTAAAATACAAACTGCGCCAACAACCTGCGCTCCGCTTTGCTTTATAAGATGTTCACTTGCATTTAGCGTTCCGCCCGTGGCTAGTAAATCGTCTAAAATCACCACACGGTCGCTGGATTTTAAAATATCTTTTTTAATCTCAAGGGTATCTTGACCATATTCTAAATCGTAAGAATAAGAATATAATTCCCCCGGTAATTTACCTTTTTTACGAACCATCACGAATCCTAAATTTAATTTGAGAGCTATGGCTCCGGCTAAAAAGAAACCACGGGATTCTAAGGCTACCAAGGTAGTTGGCTTCATGGAGCTGACAATTTTAGAACATTGCTCTACGGTTTCTCCCCATGCAGTATTATCGGCAAGTAGGGGTGAAATATCGTAAAACAGAATCCCATCCACAGGAAAATTCGGGATTTCAGCAATGTAATTTTTTAAGTTAATACTCATAACAATCCTTATTTTCTAAGTTTTATAACAACTGAACTTACTTATTATATTAAAAACAAACAGGTTAGTATAGTTTTATTTCAAAAGTAGAGCGATAAAAGTTGCATACTACATTGAAACATGTTAATATACAATACATGTTTTTGCAAAAAATTCGGTAGTGGTTATATATACATGATTATAAAAATTATGCAACGTTGTTTAAAGACAATTTTCTTATTATCCTTTTTATTATTAGGGACAGGGTTAAATGCGGCTCCGGCTCCTGTTGCTACTAATGGCTCTCAGCCTGAAGAATCGGCACTGAGTAGCTCACTAAATAATAACGCACCGCGAGCTTCAAGTAAGTATATGAAGCCCGATGTCATACAACAACAACGCGCTGAGCAGGAAGAAGCAAATGTTGCTAGGCGTGAAGAGAATCAAATCGGCGTGCTTTTTTCCGACCAATTCAGAAAACAAAATAATACCGATGCCAACTTCTTTGAAGAAGAAGTTCTAAGAAGTCAAATGAATGATACAGGTGTGTTTTTAGAAGGTGGTAAGTTAGAATCTTCACGTTCGGGTGATAGAAGCAGAATCAGAGCCATTCAAGAGGGTGTTCTTGCCGATTACAGAAAAAATACTGAAGATAATGACGGTAAAATCCTTAATTTTAAAAATCCCATATTCTTTGTATCTGAAGGCGTAGATACATTCAGTTATACTAATACTATGAACCTCTGCACGGTGGTGAATTTAGGCTCTAGAAATGTGGATTGTTTAGTGTATCCTGAGATAGATATTAACAATATTGCCTCTGTTTTAAGAAGAGGACAAAAATCAGACTTCTTTGATAAAACCGGTATGAATGCCGACTTTATTATTGTTAGAGACGATGTTTACTCGCAATATAAAACAGGCAGAGGTCCATTAGCCCTTGCTCCTGATTTAGATTTAATGATGTATTTAAACGGCGACTATTTATTTATGTTCGCTAATTCCATGTCTAATACGTTCTCTTTTGAGCATCTTTCTGCACAAAAACGCGGTAAACAAATACGAGTTGGTTATGTTAATCAACAAAGTAGAGTTATTTTTGAGCGGACTCTTGCCAGAATCTATCCTAATCATGCCTATAGATATGTAAGTGTTGATGTAAGCAGCCGTGAAATCGCCGGAAACAATATTTGTAATCCAACGGATATAGATATATTTATATTCTTTGGTGGTAAGTTGCCTGATAATTTATCCGCAGCCATGGAAGATTGTGCCTCTATGGTTAATCCTTTGACTTTATCCGATGTTACATTGGCAGAAGTGGTAAAATTAACAGATTTCTTCTCGGTGGCAAATGTGGTTGGTTATTTTCCTACCACTTCAGTTATAAATTATTTAGAAATTTATATGGCATTGGAAAGATCTTATAAAGCGGCGAATCAAAATAGTGATGCTTCCGAAAAACTTAATTTAGCTGATTATGCTGATAGTTCTGTTTCAGCGGGAATTCAAAGTGCGGCAGCAGTAAGACAACAAAATCAAGCAGGGACTAGTGCTGCAGATGCCAGAACGAGAGAGCTTGATGCAAGACGTCAGCGTGCTGAACAACTTAGAAAACAAAGAGATGAAGAACGTGTTCGCAGGGTTAATGAATTAAAGGCTAAAAGAGAAGAAGAACAAAGAAAACGCGATGAGTTATTGGCTAAAAAGAATCAGCCTAATCAGCCGTCAAGATTCGCATCTTTCTTTTCGTTTTTAAATTTCTCCAGTAAAAAAGATGTGGTGCAAGAGAAAAAAGAAGGACCCGTATTTTTAAATCAAGAATTGATAATTAAAGAAGATTCGCTAAATAATATTAAAGGTAGAGCCAATAATACTCGTTTATTAGGAGGCGGGGTTTTTGCCACTGATTCAGAACGTTTAGATAATAATGTTGATAATGTAGGGCGTATTTATGTTACAGCCAATACAGCGATTAAAACCTTTGGTATCAGATATGTTCTTTTAGCTTCAAGATACGCGAAAAGAGAAAATGTAATGAGTGTTTTTGATGCTGTTATAAAGGATTATTTCTTACTTAGAGATAATATTTTAACTCCTGATATGGCTAAGTTTAATATTTCTGACATTATTTTAGGAACTCAAGGATTTAGCGTGCCGAATTATTACCATCCGGCGTTAGCAAAATATCCTAGTGTCATGTTAGAACAAAGAACCAGAAAAACTCCTGAGCAAACAATTGCCATTAGACTTTTAAGTAATACGGCTTCTAATAATAATATTAGCTTCCCGTCTTCTTTTGGTCCGGCTACATTAACAACTGCTCAAATGGACGATTTATACACTAAAGCAAGAGAGCTTAACAGAAGAAAAGAAGAGCTTGCGGCTATTAGAATCTTCCAAAGAGATACTGTTAATATAAATAATGCCCTTGAGGATATTCGAAATAACAGAACATCTTCAGATTCTTTACTTAGAGCAACAGGATTAGATTATGTTAATGCTATAGTTGATGAGCAAAGTGTTATGACTCAAGGAATGCTAAGCGAAGAAAGATTATCTCCTGATGCTATGAGAGAGCTGGAAAGATTGGTAGCTCCACCGAAATTACCTGTCCCTACAGCTACAGCTGATGATGTTAAAAATGCCGTAGACGGTGCCGGTCAAGGAAGCAATAATAATGCTGAAAGTGCGCCGGTCAATACTGCGGCTCCTGCCACAGAGGGAGCTGCTCCTGCTGAAACACCTCATGCAACTACGGCTACTCCAACAGCAGAACATGCAACAACTGAAACCACTCCACCGCCTGCTAATACGGCGGCAGTTCCGGCTCCTGCAGCTGAATAGTTTATCTACCATTAATCCCCTCTATTACAGAGGGGATTTTTTTTGTTTAATATAATACTTGACAATCATATTCTCTTGATGTATAATACAAGCATATATAAAGTTATTACAAGAAAAAATAGGTAGTAATAATTTAATAATATCCCATAAAGTCCCCTTCTCTTAGCAGAAGCGAGGTGGCTTGCCGTTAGGCAAGACGGGGTAGTTATGGAGCGTTGCTCCATAGAACCAAGTTTAGTCGTATCACCTTTAGGGTGATACTCCAATTTAAACTTGTGCGGTTTGGAATCAATATTAAATAAAAAAAAAGAGGTATCATTAAAAAACAATAAAAATAAAAAAACAGCAAGCAAATAATTAGATTGTATAGTTAGTTTAGTTTTAGGACGTAATAAAGTATTTGTGTAAAATGGTATAATGGTCAGGAAAGGGTTAAGAGATAACTTTGTTATAGTTTATGTTGGTATACACCACCGAGTGTATACGGTTGAATGTAAAGCAGGGAAGTTATGTATCACGTTATGGCATTGATTATATAATTAAAAATAAAGGTCTTTAATTAAACTATTGTCATTGCCGATAAGCGGCTGGGTTGCTTATTGGGGTGATTCTTTAAAACTAAATTCCCCTTCGCTTGGGCGTTGTGGGTGCCTGTGAAACAGGCG
>JAISPM010000111.1 GCA_031274895.1 Alphaproteobacteria bacterium | reverse complement strand
CACGCCCGAGGAGATTATAAAAGTTGAGAATAGCTGGACAGGTAAATATTTGAAGAAAGTATTGCAGAAATAAAGCATAATATCGTCTATGCAGTAAATCTAAAATATATCTGTTTTACCTACAATGACATGCTCCTACCTGTGGTAAATACTAGGGATGTCATAATGTAGTTAAAACAGATACATTTTAGGTTTATTTTTTTGTATAATACTATCATACTTGCTTTGCTCTAGTATGAATGAAAAAGAAAAATGTTCCACGTGAAACATTACATGTATATTTTTATTTCATATTAATAATAAGTAAAACTATACTTACTAAACTAGCAAGGGTTGTTGCCATCAACATAAAAAACATGCCTACCATAAGATTAAATTTTGTGCTAAGCCTATCGTCTAAATTTTTAAACTCAGAACTTAATCTATCATCTAAACTTTTAAACTCAGAGCTTAATCTGTCTATCTTGTTGTCTTGTTCTAAATTTATATTTCGTATTTTAGAATCTTGTTCCAGCTTATTTTTTTCTATAATATTAGTTAGCCTTTCTACTTCTATGTCTAGCTTTTTATCTAATTTATAATACTTTTCTAAATCCATACTAACAGATGATAATTCTTCCGTAGTGCTAACTTTTTTAATGGCTAAGTCTGAATTCATAAAATGCCTATAATTATTATTACTATACTTTAGTGTAGTCTTTTATTGTAATTTTAGCAATAAATATGCTAAAATAAAAAGCAATATCAAAATTATTAGATGGAGAAAAGCATGCTAAAACTACTCTACGCCCCAACTGCTGCAGGCACTAAGGCTTTAATTGCGCTTGAGGAATTGCAAGTGGAATATTTAAGCCAACCGATTAACGTTTTTAAAAAGATGCAATTTTTAGAATCTTATAAAAATATTATTCCGACAGCAAAAATTCCTGCCTTAATTGACAATGGTAAAGTTATTTTTGAAAGTGGTGCGATTTTATACTATCTTGCTAATATGTATGGTAAATTACTTCCTAAACACAATGAAGCTGAGGCTTTATCTTGGTTTATGTGGGAACAAGGTGAGCTATCGCCAAAATTCGTGCAACACTATCGCGCAAAAATGCAAAATCCTGATAATGCTACCATGCACGCAAGCATTGAAGGAAATCTTAAAAATTTATTGGCAACTTTTAATACTCACCTACAAGGTAAAGATTACGTTGCTAAAGAATTTTCAATTGCTGATATTTCCATTTACGGCTGGCTAAAATATTATGTTAGTGGTGATAAAATTCCTAATTTAATTAATAACTTAGATAATGTTGCTAATTGGTTAGCAACCATGGATAATCGTGATTCCATTAAAAAACTTACCCCACAAGCTAAAACATTTGATTGGAACGCTGAAATCACTGAAGCTGAATTAAGTGCATTTTTAAATAAATAATAAACCTCGTCATGCCGTTGAAGAACGGCATCCATTGCCCCGCAGGGTATACAATATTTTCTTGTCTGCGACGCAGTGGATACCAGCCTTCGCTGGTATGACGAGGTGATATAAACAAATTAAATGTTAAAGGATATATATTATGTTAAAATTGTTTTTCGCCCCTACTGCTCCAAGTTTAAGAGTTTTGTTATTTTTAGAAGAATCCGGCATTCCTTACAGTAGCTTGCCGATTAATGTTTTTAAAAAACAAAATCATCATGAAACTTACGCTAAAATTATCCCTACCAAAAAAACTCCGGCAATGCTTGATGGAGAGAGCGTTTTATTTGAATCCGCAGCTATGATGTTGCATTTGGCTCATAAACACGAAACATTACTGGCGATGGAAAACTTAAATACTATGCTATCTTGGTATTTTTGGGGTGTAAGTGAGTTAAACCCAAAATTTTCGCAATATCATCATGCCGATAATGCTAATGAAGATATGATGTTGCGTTTACGTAAACAGTTGGATTCCCTGCTTGCTCTTTTAAATACTCAGCTGGAAGGTAAAGATTATATTGCAGGAGAATACTCCATTGCTGATATTAACTTATATCCCAGTATTAAAGTGCGCTCGGCTAGTATCGGGGGACTATTAGATAATATGCCGAACATCTCAAAATGGATGGATAATATTTCTAAAAAAGAAGCCACTAAAAGGGTTCTGCATTTGGCTGAAAGTTTTGATAGGGAATCTACTATTGAGGAAGAGGAAATAAAAAACTTCTTGCAAGCCTAAGTTATTAATACGGGGAGTTTTACACTCCCCCTTTCTCACTAGGAGAGATGATGATTTTCCGTAAAGTTTTTATTAAAATGAATACCCAAAACCGCAATAACTCTCAAGAATCCTTTGAAAGTGTTTTTGTTCCACATTTAGAGCAAAAAAATAAAGTAATTGCCTTTGGTTTGTGTCTTGTGTTAGGAGTGTTTGGCGTCCACAGATTTTACTTAGGTAAAAAAATCACCGGCGTTATGCAACTGCTACTAAGCCTTTTGTTGCTTACTAAATCTGTGGCATGGATACCTTTCGCTTTTGTCATTATAGATTTACTAAGAATCGCCTTTGACGAACGTTTTACTAAAAGACTGGTAATTGATGTAAATTTCCAAGATTGGACTGTTAATCAAAATACTTCCGCCGAACCATCTATCCGCACCTTGGAAGAGAGCGAGGTTGTAGTAATAGACAGCAAAACCAATCTTGAAAGCAAAGGAGATAAGTAAAAATGGCTATTGCGATATTAATTGCACTTATAATTTCAGCGATTTGGCTTGTTAGTTTATTATCTAACAGAGAACGGTCAAGTTTTTTTCATAGAATAATCTCCATCAACAGAGTTATCAATATTGTTACGTTTCTATTGGTTTTTACTATTGTTCTTACCCTTGGTTATGCTTTAGGAATTGATGTTATAACGGATTTAGTAAATTATCTTATAATGGGACGCACGGAAGAAAGCCCCAGCAAACCAATGACTTTAACCTTTTTAGGGGCTACGGTGGTTGGAAACACCGCCCTTTTAACTTTGGTAGTTAATTTTAAAAGAACAGGACAATCGCAAAGGCAGATAGAAATGGCTGAAGAAGGAGCAATTAGTGCTACCTTTAAAGATGCCATAACTTTGCTTGGCAACGAAAATACCTCCGTGCGCATGGGTGGCGTATATACATTGATTGATATGATAAGCAGATGCCCAAACTATCGTGAAAAAATCCATAATATTATTTGTCAGCATATTGTATATAGAAGTAATGTGGAGTATTACAACCATTTAAAAAGTTATGGTGTATCGGCGGAAGAAGCTAGAGTTTTTGAGAATATCTCCCTTTTAAGAACCTTCTACCTATTAGAAAAAAATGACTTTAAAAATGATAGTAATTTATATTCAGATATAACCAACCATAGAAATTTTAATAATACTTATGATCTTTCACCTAAATTAGCTACAAGAGAGATTTATCAAGAGAAATTAAAAGATGATGATTTTGAAAATTTAATAAGACTATATGATAAATACAATAATCTTATTTTAAAATGTTTAGATAGTTTTAAATCTTCCGATACCATCCAAGAAATGATAAATTTAGTTGTTACAAATAATCCTAATTCTTATATTACTAAACTATCTAATATTAAAATTTTTAATAAAGATTTTATTCATAGTGATTATAATATTAAAAACTTTCAACTTGATAATGCCTTTATTTATAAATCTAAAATTGTTAATGAAAAAAATTTCCGTATTGTAGATACCATTATTTATAAAAGTCAACTTTCTTTTAATAAATTAGAAAACCTAGATATAAGCTCTTGTTTTATAAAAGAATGTAGTTTTGTGAGTCATAATACTAATAGCTGGTGGATTAAAGGTTCAACTGTTATAGTCGGCACAATATTTCATCAACCGGAACAAGTTCGCAACTTTATTAGCTTTGATACCATTAAGATAGAACTAAACCATATTTATATTAAAGGACTTTATACCCAACAAGCTCTTACTAAAGCTCTACAAAATAAAAAGTGTCCTAACATACTGAATTTTTATTTTAAAATCATAGAAGATGGCTTAGCTGAGGCTGAGAGTAATGAGGAAAAAAGTGTTTATTTATACGCTAACTACATCGCTAAAGATGAAGACTTTGAAGACGCCTATGAAGCCTATACCGCTAAACTAGCCTTAAGGTTTGAAGAGGTAAAAAGGGAGATTGGGATGGTTTAGATGTTAAAAAGAATAATAGATTATATAGATAGCAAAATTATATATACACTTTTATTTATGCTTATTGTATTTATATGTATGGCTATCTTATATGCTACTGAATGGTTTGAGTGGGAAACAGAACTTGTAAATTATCTTATAAATGGAAAAGATAATAGTAAATATGCAACCTTAACTGCCATAGGAGCAGTTATTGTTGGATTAGTAGCTATAATAACTCTTATTTTATCTACTAAAAGATTTAATCAAACTCAAGAGCAAATAAGAAAAACAGAAGAACAACATAAAGAAACCCTTGAAAAAACTCAAAAACAGATAACTCTTGCCGAAGAAAATAACCTTAATACAACTTTTAAAGATGCTATAATCTTACTAGGAAATGAAAATGTTTCTGTTCGTATTGGTGGTGTTTATACATTAATAGATATTGCTAGAAAAAATCAAAAAACTCATGCTGAAAGAATCAATAGTATACTATGTAAATACATTGTAGAAGAAACTAACAAACCTAATAATATTAGACAAAGCAAAGAGTTAATAAGATTAATACTAATTAAAAATTCAGATACCTTTAAAGAATATACAAAAGATCTTTCACATGTAGTAATTAAGGATATAGACTTTATCGAGGTTAACTTAACTAATTATAAATTTTTTAATTCTATTTTAGATAATTGTAAATTCTCTAAAGATACTTTAACGAAATGTAACTTTTTCCAAGCGAAATTAACTCGTGTTCGTTTTGATTCTTCTAATTTAGATAAATGTATGTTTGATGGAACTACTTTAACTAATTGTAATTTCAATAACTCTAAGTTAGGGATAATATTAGTAGATGAGCATAAAAAAGAAGAAATTGAAAAAATGTTTGAGCTAGATAAAGCAATATATGAATCCAAATATATTTTTTATAATTATGAAGAATATCAAAAACAAAAGTATCTAAACAATGATAAATAATTCTGCCCTTTCCATATCACAAAACAGCAATTTCACCGACATAATCTCCATAATTGAAAAATCTAGGGAAACAACTTTTCGGGCGATAAATAGTGAGTTAATTAGTATGTATTGGTTGATAGGTCAATACATCAGCGAAAAAACAATCTCAGAAAACTGGGGTAAATCTGTGGTGGTAAATATTTCTAACACCATACAAAGTCATTATGTAGGAATTCGTGGCTTTTCACCACAAAACTTATGGCGTATGGTGCAGTTTTACGAGACTTACGCTAATAATGAAAAACTCTCAACACTGTCGAGAGAAATTCCATGGTCACAGAATATGTTAATTTTAACCGCTGCAAAAACCGATGAAGCTAGAGAGTTTTATCTACAAGAATCCATAAAAAATAGATATTCATTCCGTGAGTTAGAACGGCAAATAAACTCCATGCTCTTTGAAAGAACCATGCTTTCTAATCATAAACATCATGAAATAATAACCAAAAACCCCAGTCTTGCCTTATTCCGTGATAGTTATGTTTTAGAATTTTTAGATATACCCGATACTCATAGTGAAAAAGACTTACAAAAATCCATCGTTTCTAATCTAAAAGATTTTATCCTTGAATTTGGGCGAGACTTTACCTTTGTCGGACAGGAATACAAAGTGCAAGTTGGCAAAAGCGATTTTTATATAGATTTATTATTCTACAACAGAGCATTATCTTGCTTAGTTGCCATAGAATTGAAGATAGGCGAATTTCAGCCTGAACATATTGGTCAAATCCAATTTTACCTAGAAGCCTTAGATAGAGATGTTAAAAAAGAACACGAAAACCCAAGTGTTGGCTTAGTTTTATGCACCTATAAAGATGACACCATTGTGGAATATGCCATGTCAAGAACACTCTCTCCTGCCATGGTTGCCAATTATAATCTACACTTACCTGATAAACATATATTAGAAAATAAATTACGAGAATTAGCAGAATTAACTCAATCAAAGGAATAAATTAATGACAAACCCTACCTACTCCGACCCACTTGTATCACGTTATACACCAAAGGATATGGTCGCAATATTCTCCGACCAAAATCGGTATTCGTTATGGAGGAAACTTTGGCTATCTCTCGCCACCCGTGAAAAAGAGCTTGGGTTGCCTATCACGCAGGAGCAGATTCAGCAGATTCAGGATAACCTCTACAACATTGACTTTGCTGATGTTGCCGCTCTTGAATCTGAGCTCCAGCACGATGTTATGGCTCACCTCCATTCTCTTGCCAAGCAGGCTCCTCTTGCTAAGCCCATCCTGCACCTTGGAGCCACCAGCGAATTTATTAAAGACAACACCGATTTAATTCTCATTCGTGATTCTCTACTGTTGATTAAAAAATACCTCTACAACCTAATAGAAGAACTCTCCGCTTTCGCCATCCGCTACAAAAACACCGCCACCCTTAGCTTCACCCACTATCAGGTAGCGCAGCCGACTACGGTTGGTCGTAGAGCTTGCCTATGGTTGCAGTCTTTTACTATGGACTATCGTGAACTTCTCTTCATACTGGAAAACCTTAAATTCCGCTCCATTAAAGGCACCACCGGCACCCTCGCCAGCTTTAAAGAGCTATTTGGTGGCGATTACGAAAAAGTTCAGCAACTGGAAAAAAATATCGCACAAGATTTCAATTTCTCCGCGCACTTCACCATCACCGGGCAAACCTACGACCGCAAGGTTGATGTATCTATATTTAACCTTTTGGCGCAAATTGCAACATCTGCCCATAAAA
>JAISPM010000055.1 GCA_031274895.1 Alphaproteobacteria bacterium | reverse complement strand
GCTAAAATTAAATTAGAATTCGCTGAAGCCAAACGAGATTGCACTAAGTTAACATCACCCAAGGTAGCGTCACCTTGATTTCGCATATTAGTTGTTAAAGTTTCTATTTCTCTAACTTGTCTTAGATATTCTCTATTAATAGAAACTAAGTATTCACTTTGTATAACATCATAATAAGATATTACAGCCAACTGAATAAGTGATTCTAATAATTTTTGATTTTCAAATTCTTGAGTTTGCACAGCTTGAGCAGAACTTAATATTCTTGTCATTTGCTCAACATCAAAGAGTCTTTGCTCTATAATTAATTGTAGCTTATTATAGGCTTCCCAAGCAGAATCGGCACTAGAAGTTATTGGGTCATTTTTATTATATTCCCTATTAAAAATAGTATATATCTGAGGCAGATATTGCGACCTTTGGTCTTTATAACCTGCCACAACTTGATTTTTCTTTTCAAATATAACTCTTAACTCAGGAGAGTTGTTTACAATTCTTTCTATCACCTCATACACAGTTAAACTGTAAGCTGATTTAGAAAAAAACATACCAACAAATAAAATTAAGAATAAACTTATAACTCTAACCATTTCTCTTTATCGCCACCCAACCATAATTTAACTCTGCAGAACCACTTTGACCACTATTGCTAGCAGCAGGATCGTCTGACTGACCCTCGATAGTTTTCAATCTAATTAATGAAGGAGAAATTCCAGCATCAATTAAAAGAGAACGAAATATTAACAATCTTTCTACAGCTATTCTTTGAGCTTCTGCTCCGGATACTGCAAAATCTGTTACCTTAGTTTCTAATACTATATTAGAATCATTAAATTTAGTAATATTGTTTCTTATGGTATCTATCGCTATCTGACTACTTTCTTGATTTAAGAAAGGTGCATTATCATTAAAATTAAAGAATAAGGCATCATCTAACACTTCAGTCGCAATTGTTGACCTTGGATTGTTAGGCGGAGATAAAAATAAAGAACCTTGTCCATCAGGAGTGCTTACAGTTCCAGATATTCTTTCGCCTTGAGCATCTGTAGGTGTAAATCTTGCCATATCAGGTTGCGGGTTAATTTTTTGTCTCACATCCTCAATTTCTCTTTCATTTGTTACAAGTGATAACAAGCTTTGATATTCACGAACAGTTTGAGTAATTTGCTCATCCTGTTGTTCAATAACTTTTCTTTGTTGCTCAATAACATCTCTTTGCACAATTATCAGTTCTTCTAAAACCTCAATAGGATTCACATCCACAACCTTAGGCATATCACCTAAAACTTGTCTTTCTGAGTCTCCTATGGATTTAATTTCTTGAGGCTTATCCACCACATCAAGAATATCCTTAGGAACATAAATTGGTCTGTTAGCCATTTGGTCAACTGTAGGAGCATCACTTTGTATTTGCATTTCCTCACGCATACTTGGATTCGCTACTATCGCTAACTTTTGAAATTCCGCTCTATAATCTCCCAACACCTCAGACTCAACCTTATAAGAAGACGGAGCAGTCTCATGGCTTTCATTCCTTATGGATGAGGTCACTCTCATTACTGATACTACCATTACCATAACTAAAAGAGCAAATGCCAAAACTATCAGTGTGGAAGAAAGAATATCAGCATATACCGGCCATGATTGGGCGCCGACATCTTCCTGTTCTAATTTAGCCATTATATTTCCTTATATTTTAATTTCTAGTTAATCCTGCCATTCTAGTAACCACATCAAGTATTGTTTCAGCAACATCCCTAGAATTTAATATTTCAGTAATTAGAGTATCAACAGCATTTGCCATAATGTCTAATCTAGCATTACCATTTTGATGTTCTTCTCTTAGTGCCATTAATGCATTAACAACATCACCACTATTGCCGTTATTGCCCATACCTTGACCATAACCACCGCCATTTGAGCCTAGGATATTAATTAAGTCATTAACTTGCGGCATAATCATACCAAGTCTATTCATCATTTCTTGCTGATTATTAGACACTTGAGAAATTTCATAGATAATGCGTTCAGATATATTATTACCTAAGTTCTCTTTAATAGAAGCAATTTCATTAATCGCATAATTCATAGAGCTTTCTATTTGTGCCTGCACATTACCATTAGCAACGATAGAGTTATTCGCTAAGTTTTCAAAAGTATTGATAGCTCTGGAAATATCATTGGTTGCCATAGACAAACTATCCATAATATTATATATATCTTGTCCTAAAGTAAGGTCTTTAGACATAAAGTTATTTAAATGAGCATTTAAAGTTTCAGTTAGTCTACCAATCTCACCAAACAACATATCCGAGTAATTAGCAAACGTTCTATCCATATTATCTGCAGATACTTGAACAGTTGATAATACATTAGATAATGTATCGAAAGAGTTTATGATATTGGATAACATACCACCAACATCTCTTAAGTTTTCGTTAGAGTAAGCTAAACTTTGAAGATCGTTGCTTAAATTAGAAGCAATCATACTGTTTCTTTCTAAAGCATCTGTTTGCATAGCTAACTCATTAGAAATTGAGAACAACGAATTAGATGTTGCTGCCATAGTTTCTGTAGTGTTTACCACACCATTATAAATTCCGGCAAAACTATCAGCTAATGTTCCCATGGAATACTGTAGAGAATCGGTTTGATTCATTACACTGTTAGCTAACATATCCATTGAGCTTTGCAACATGGTTGTTTGTGAAGCCAAGTTATCTACCATAGCATTAGCGTAGTTAGATTGGTTTGCAAGGTCAGCAATAATGGATTGTAAACCGGTAGTTTGATTAACCATGTCCATAACCATAGAATTAGCACTTCTATTATCTACAATCGCTTCCATTATAGCAGCTTGTGCTTGCGAATTTTGCGACATGATTTCATAAACTACATTTGACATGTTATCTACGGCACTACCTAAGTAGTTTGACATATTACCAACCATATCACCTAAATTCATGAACATAGAAGTTATAGTATCAGGAAGTTCACCCAGTCTGTAATCTAAATTATCTAATTTAGCAGTTTGAACTTCTGTAAGCATATTGATATTGTTTAATCTATCAATTACTGCATTCATACCATCTGAAAGCATTGAGGCAGTATAATTAACACCATCAGTAATCGCCGATACCGCATAACTCATGCTACTATTTAATGAATTTAAGAAATTATCTTGAGAACTTGCCATATACTGCGCAGCCTCTCTGATTGTTTCTTGAGTAGACATAACATCCATTGAATAACCTTGCACCGCTGCAACTAAATCGTTCAAGTTAATTAGATTATTAGAAACATAATCTGTTGCTACCATAACCGAAGACATGGTATCTGAAAGAAGTTGCGATACATCACTCATTTGAGCAGAATACATATCTCTTAGTTGAGAGAATTCATTAACAACTGACATCATAGCTTGTGCTGCCATTGCATTATCATTAGATATTGCAGTGCTTTGATCAAGAGCTTGTGATATTAAACCGGCAGCATCCATTACTGTATTAGCAACACCATTAATGGTATTTGAAGTATCCATTAAGGCATAAGAAGTTTCACCTAAAGAGCTAGCGATTTGATTTGTAGAATCCATCACTGTGTTTGACATTCTATCGATAGAATCCATAACCACTGCTGACACATTCTGCACTTGTTCACCAATATAAGCATTTTCTTGCAATACTTGGTTAGCAAAATCAGCCATACTTCTGCCAATACCTTCAGATATTTGAGCAATGTAATCCATTGTGCCAATTAACTGAGCAAGATATTGCGAATTAGAAGCAGAAATATCTACAGCATCACGCATAGTTGGCAATAGTTGTTGTAGTGAACTGTTAAGAGCTGCAGTTGCCCCATCTAAACTTTCCATTCTGTAATCTAATACAGATACAATTTCACCGAATCTTGAAATAGCATCACCATGGCTTGCTAAATTTTGAGACATATCGTAAACGCTATTACCTAACATTTCCACAGTGGAACTTAAGCCATTCATTTCATCTCTAACTACACCCATAATATCAGTCATCATCGGCAGATACATAGAGAATCCATCGGTCATTTCATTAACGCTTCTGTTTAAATCTAAAGACGAATCGTAAAGTCTTTCAAGATTATTTAACATAGCATCGGAATAGCGTTCTAAGTTATAAACAGCTGATGCTTGTTCTGCTAATGTAGAATCTATGGTAGATAAAATCCCTGAAGAATCTCTGGCTACATCTAATGCGCTATTGCTTGTATCCAGCGTATCTCTCAACACATCTAAAGTATCTCTATTGGTATCTAGTGTATCTCTTAATACATCAAGAGCGTTTCTATCGTTATCGAAATCATCACGAGCTACATCCAAAATATCACGAGAAGTATCTAAAGTATCGTTAGCCGTAGCTAGAATATCTTCGTTTAACTCATTATTTCTTTCAGCTTCACCTAAGATACTATTATTTAAAGAGTTAGCCTCAGTTACTTCAGCCAAAATTCCATCGTTGCTTTCAATAATTTTGTTTAAATTATCGTCCACGGCGTCGCCAATATCATTAAGTGCATCGAGAGTATTATTTAAAATTCCTCTTTGAGTTTCTAATTCGCCAATAGTATCATCAATAGCCGCAGTGTTATCTTCAACAGCATCTATAGTTGCAAGCAAACTATCTTCAGTAGCCACTCTGTTAATTAAAGTATCAGCTAAATTATTTGCTTCATCTGATAAAGAATTAGATTCGCTTGTTAAATCATTATTTTCATTTATAGAATCAACTACTGAATCAAAGTTTGGTCTGTAATCAATACCCAAGGTTTTCTTATCAACAGATTCTAAAACCCCCAGAGATTCGTCTGAAGATTCTAATATATCATTTAAGGTTTCACCATTATTTCTTAAAGAACTATTAATGGCATCAGATTTTTCTGTAACAATATCATTACCGGTTTCAGTTATATCAAGAAGATTCTCTGTCATACCGGCTATATCTTCCATAACCACAGATGTTTTCTCTGAAACTTCCACATGGTCTATAGAGATTCGGTTGTTTAATTCTAAAGCATCAATTACTTGATTGAAACTGGTAACCACTTTCGAATCTAAGTATTTAAATAATTCTATTCTGTTTTCTTCCAATCCTTGTCTAACATTGTCATCTAAGGATTCTAGTATATTTAATTTTTCAGCAAGATCTGCTATTTTTACTAAATTTATAAGAGTTGCTTTTGATAGTTTTTCTTGTCTATCTTGCCCTCTGGCAATAACTTTAGACATGGCAAGAAGACCTTCTGTCACCATATCTAATTTTTCTGCGAAAACCACGCTTAATTTATTGAACGAATCCTCTAAGGCTAAAAGAATATCTTCAGCTTTAATTTCTGAAGGATCTACTTGAGATATACCGGTTGTAGCAGTTAGGAAATTTTTTAATTTATTTATAAAAACAGCTAACTGATGGGTTGCAACGAAAATACCATAGTTAGCAAAAAGACCGGCAGTTAAACCGAATAACGACGCTGAAAACGCCATACCCATACCTTGTAGAGGCTCAACCAGTAGCCCTACCAAACCGAACACATCCACATTATCTGCATCCGACACTGATTTTAACGCCGTTCCCACACCATCGATTGTATGTAATAGACCAATAAATGTTCCGAATAGTCCTAATAAAATGAACACACCTGCTAAGAATTTTGCAGGTCCTAAGATTCTTTCACCATTATCATCAACCGCTTCTACAATAACCATGGCATCGGAGTAGTTAATGTCTAACTTACCCGTTTTAGCGAAGTTAGATAACACTCTGGAAGCTACCGGATTATCTATCAGCGTTCCGGAAATACTGGAAGCGATATACATAGATTGTCCACCCGGTTGAGCCTCACCTTCTGCAGTGCCTTCTGCCGGAATAGCCGAGTTAAATAAATTGTTAATCAATTTAACACTACGAGCATAATAAGACAAACAACCAAATATCCATATCATAGCGAACACAAACAAGACTATGATAAAACCATTTAGGGTTATATTTTCAGCCATATACGAATAAATTGTATCGCTAAAAACTATTGAAAAAACCACTAATGCTAAAATAGATATTATAAAATGTAGTGGGAAAAAATTTACTTTTAAGGACATACTCTTATCTCATCATTCCTAGTATTTAACTAAATTTCAATGCAGATAGTGTAAAAAATAATACACACCTACAGGTAATATATAATAATAACTAACATAATTCAAGCATTATCTTAATTAAATCTTATTTTTTATAAACAACCTCTAAATTATTAAACGTTTTTAACCTGCTATCTTGGTCTCTTAAGTCAGCTTTTATCAGCGAAACCGTAGAGTTTACATACCTTTTTTTGTAATAACAGAACATGGAAGTTTCTCTGCCGTTATTAAATCTAACAAACAAATCTACCTTTACCTGATTAAATTTATAAGATTCATTAAACTGGACTTTTGTAATAATAAAATCTTCAGAAATATAATCATTAATTACTTTTGCACAAATAGTTCCGGCTAATTTTTCATCAACCAACTCGCCTTGCCTAATATAAACAATAAAGGCAATTACTGCGATAAGTATAAGCACAATAGTAATTTTTGCGACGCTAATTAAGGAGCGAGGTCTCATACTTCCAGCTCCCAAGGCAGGCATAACCATATACTTTTATCAAAATCTTTAATATATTTTGTAATGCTTTTATGATTGGGAATTTTTGAATAAAGCACAAAAAATTTGGCTAAAGGCAATTGTTCTAAAATATATTCGGCGGTATTTCCGGTATCCACCAGCTCGTCAACAATAATCCATCCCTCCCCTTTATCGGCAAGGGCTTCCAGTGGTGTAGTCAGTATTTCATAAGAAGATTCTTGAGCTGCCGAATCCGAATAGGTTTTAATACTGAACGTTTCAATTTTACGAATGTTCAATTGTGAGCTTACTATGGCGGTGGGAGCAAGCCCTCCTCTTGTAATACAGACGATTCCCTTAATATTAAGATTCATCTCTTTGATTCTTTTGGATAATTCTTTAGAATCCTCAAAGAACTGCTCCCAAGTTATATAAACTTTTTCCGACATAATAAGTAATTTCTCCTTTATTTACCCATAATATATAAAATAAACAGTAAAGCTACAACAATAATCGGTAAATAGCTTTTTTGCCATTTGCCGTATAGAATCTTTAAAATAATCCATAATGTAATACCTAAGCCGATTCCGTTAAATAATGAAAAAGTCAGCGTGGTAATGCTTAAAATAATTACGCACGGTAATAATTCCGTAGGGTCATCCCATGCAAGATTCTTAAGCGGTAAAAACATTAAATAAGAAATATAAATCATGGCTGCACTGGCAGCAAAACTTGGAATTATGCTAAGTAGTGGTGAGAAAAACAAGGTGCAGGCAAATAATAGAGCAATAAAAATTGCAGTGAGACCTGTTCTGCCACCCTCTTTGATTCCTGCAACGCTTTCCACATAAGCGGTAGTTGTGCTTACCCCTAAAACTGAGCCAACAGTAGTGGCGATACTATCCACTACAAGAGGTTTCGTTAATTTTTTCTCTTGTTTTACTAAAGAGGTTGATGCCCCAATGAATGTTGCTGTGCTATCAAAGAAAGTTACAATAAATAAGGTGATAATTACCAATAAAATGCCGGTGGAAAACACCGTAGGCATTTGCAATTGCATAAATAAAGGTTCTATAGAGGTAGGCAGCGAAACAACTCCGCTAAAGTGAGTAATTCCCAAAGCCCAAGCGGCAAGCGATAAAACCAATATGGAGGCTAACACGCCACCTAAAATTTTGCGAGATTCGAAAACAAAAATTACGATTAATCCTACTGCGGTTAGAATCGCATTTGCTGATGCCAAATTCCCGAAGGTCGCAAAGGTATCGGCATTAGGAATCAAGATTCCTGCGGTTTTAAGTCCGATAATTCCGATAAATAAACCCAAGGCGGCGGTAATTGAAATTTTAAGCGATTCGGATAAACTTTTAATAAGCCTATCTCTAACCGGCAGAATCGTAAAAACTATCATTAAAATGCCCGATAGAAAAACGAATCCTAAGGCTTCCTGCCATGAGTATCCCATAAATCCAACAATTCCAAAGGTGAACCAAGCATTAACGCCCATCCCGGGGGCAAGGGCGATTGGCCAGTTTGCTAAAAATCCCATTAATAAAGTAGAAAAAACAATAATTAAAACTGTGGCAGTGAAAAGTGCCGATTTATCCATACCCGTATGTGAAAGAATTAAAGGATTCACAAAAATAATATAAGACATAGCTAAGAATGTTGTAATACCAGCCCTAAATTCTGTGGCAACTGAGGTGTTGTTCTCTTGTAGTTTGAAAAACCTATCGATAATACTCATTTAAATCTCTCCCGTCAGATTAAAAAAGAAGGTATTATAACACTAATCAAACAATCTTGCAAAGAATTTTTGCGCATAGGGATTAAATTGTTTAATAAAGCTACTTGGAGAAATTTTGCTGTTATTTTCCTGCACTAAATTATTAATACTAAACTGGGTTATAGCGGAAACGCCATCAATATTAGATTTAATGGTTGCTTCAATAATCTGATTTGTCCAGCCTTTAATAACACTCTGTTCATTGCGCTGATTTAGAGAAATTTCCATAGAATTAGTAGAATTATCCACCGCTTTCATTTGATAGTCTGCCAGTAGAAATTGCAAATTATCCTTAAGCAACGAATCGCTTAAAGCAGTGTTATTAATAATTTTCACTCTCACAGGAACCACGCTATCCAGCTGCTTCTGCATAAAAATATCTAAGGTGATATTATCTCCTTGCCGCATAGTAATTTCACCCACCACAGGCTTATAGCCTGAGGACGTAATTTTATAGGTATATTTTTTACGGGCAAGATAAATTTTTTCATCATTCTTATAAATATTTTTATCAATACTTATTTCCGCATTGATATTTTGCGGGGAAATTAAGAATCGCAACTGCGAATCGGCACTTAAAATTTTTCGTAAATCCGCAATATATTCTCTTAAATTTATATCACTTGACTGAAATGAAACATTATTTGCCTGCGCATAATTAATTAAAGAGAATAAAAAATTGGCTCTGTCCAGCTGCTCTCTTAGCTTGCTACTGGAAGAATCTACAATTTTTTCAGGTAATAATTGCATAAATAGATAATTAATGGTATTTGCTAAGGCTGCTCGCGATAAACTCACATGTGCTTCGTAAGAATTTTTAGATAATTTTTTAGTAGCAATGCTGACATTTTGAAAATAACCGTTGGAGGTGAGAATCGTATTATTTGCCATACTTGTGGAAAAATCTTCATCCGCCATGGTTTCCGTAATTACCGTGGTATTTTGCAGCGATACATAAACCTGTTGCGAAAGTAGACTAAGTGCATTATTTATGGCTTCCTCCTGCGTATCGCCCTTGGCTGTTGCTTCCAAAACAACACTGTTGGATGGATTCGCAAGAACATTTCCAAAAAATAAGGGACATAACCATAATATTAGTAAAAATTTAGTTATTTTATAACTTAAATTCCCCTTCGCTGGCGAAGGGGTGGATAGCATAGCTAGACGGGGTAGTGGAATCAACCTTAATTTTGTTTCATTATTATTATTTAATAACATTTCTTGTTTTCACATTGACTTTCAATTTAACCACTACCCCGTCCTGCTTCGCAGTCCACCCACAACGCCCAAGCGAAGAGGAATTTATAGTTTTAGAACAAACCTTTTTTAGAAACTTTATTAAGTTCGGCTTCATCTATCCAAACTTCTTCACCTGTTTCAATGTTTTGCACTATTAAAGTAAATTTATAGTAAACTTGTTTTTGGCTACCCACAAAATTTACGATTGAGCTAAAGTTGCCATACATAACATATTTTGCACCCCATAATCTACCAAGTTCAGTCGCACGTTGCGAATCACCTAACCCGCTTTGGGCAATGGCGTTTTCTTTCGCTAAAATATCCATTTTGTCTCTGTTGATAATAGAAAACATACGGCTTTTCACAATCCCTACTTTTAAAGTATCGGTCATGCTTTCGGTATCGATATGCTCAGAGGTTTTATTTTTAATGGTATCAATTAAAAGCGTTGGTTTTTCTCCGCCAAGTTCAGCTCTAAAAGCCTGATCGTTTACCAATTTATTTGATAGAGTTTCCACCAACATTTTTTGATCCATGGCAGAAAACGCACTACCGGCAGTGTTTTTATCCACCGCTTGGTAAGATGTGCCACCGCACGCACTTAAAAACAACAATAGGGCTATACTTAAATATTTTCTCATAATTTTTCCTTTACCTTAATTTTACAAACATAAGCAGTTTGAGATTTATATTAGGAGCTTTCCTTCGTAGTGTATTTTAATACATAAGGAGGAAAGCGACAATATAGAAACTCAAAATCCTTATGTTTTTCTGGATTTAAAGACTACTTTAGAGTAGATATAGTTTCCAGTATCAACTACATATACCAGCGCAGTTTCGCCTAGATTCACAGAAATATCTGCTATTTCAATACTTCTGTTAGAATTTACCAAAATTTTTAATTTATTAATATTTTGAGATGAGTTAAACTTCGCCACCTGCACATAATGCGGCAGAACTCTGAACGACCGTGTATCGGCGGATTCTAAAACACTGCTCATGGCTCCAACGCCATACATTAAAAGCCCCAAGCCTGCATTGTTATTATTGTTGCCGTTCATCATATTGCGTCCGACATTTTGCGCTACGCCCTTAGAAATCACTCGGCTCACCTGCCTTGCCATAATAAAAGGATAGTTTTCGGCTAAATCGTTCTGCGCCAAAGTATAAACATCGGTTAATACTTCCATTTTTGTTCTTTGCGATTCGCCAGCGGTTTTAAAGAAATCTACCATCACAGTATTTGGCTTCACACCACTATCAGGATAATATGGCAGAGCGATGGTATAAAAAGAACCATCAAACAACCAAATGGTGCCGCGGAATTCTTGCTTGGCAGGGATGAATCCTTGTTCGTAAACCACAATTACTGTGGCTTTTTGCTTATAATCCGCCACCTCTTCAACTGAGCCTTTTAAACTTTGATAATACGAAGAATCTATGAGTTTCGCCAGTCGCATGGCATCTTGTAAAATATAGCGATTGGTGGGATTAATACTAAGGGCTAATTTATAATCCACCATGGCTCCGTTAAGGTCGCCTGATAATTCCCTAATATTACCCGAGATATAATAAATATAAGCATTTAAGAATCCACTTTGAGTATCGGCAAGCATCCGCGAATTTTTATCTAAAATTGCCTTGGTATCCGCTGATAAGGTATAATTAGTTTTATTAATTTTATCGTGGGCAGCAGCAATTCTTGCCTCACGACGCGCAACTGCCAACTTTTGAATATCAGATGTTGCACGAATATCAATTAAAGCTGAGTTTAAATCATTTTTCTTAAGGTAGTTGATACTGCTGTAAAAATAATCAAAGGCGCGTTCATAATCTGACCCTGTATAGTCTAAATTATTATCGTTGCCAAGGGTTGCAGCCAACAAGCCACTACCCACACGCCCGCCCGCCAGCACTGCTTTTTCGTCTAGTCTATTATAATAGTCTGTGGATTTTTTACCGTAAAGCAAGGCGTTATCAACATCATCTTTAATAAAATAGATTCGTGCCAGTTCTTGCATAAAAAGCAGATAGTCGTTGGAAGATTCCGACACCTCCAACTCTTTTAAAGATTTTTCTTCGACGGTATTACTTTTTAGTTTGGCAATTTCGTCATCAAGAATAGATTTATGCGAAGAGCAAGCCGCCAACAGTAAAAAAACGCCGAGGAAAATTAATCTAAAAAAAATTTGCATTAAGATTATTCTGTTGTAGAACCGGTAATGGTTGCTTGTAATTGCTCAAAAGCCTGTGCCGACATGGTTTTTTGCCAATCAGCTTGATTAGCTTGATAGCTGTCATGTAAAGAGCTTTTCAATAGGTTCTCATAGATATTTTTATCGAAACCAACTAATACATACAAAGTTCCATTTGGACTGGTAATTCTATTAAAAGCCTTAGTCCCTTGTAAATTTTGATTTGTAACTTGTTGGAATATTAAAGAGTATACCTGATTTACAGTTTCGTTATCATAGCTGCCGGTAGTTTCAACAAAACTTCTTACTTTGGCTTGAATATCTGACTGGATTTCCTGCGCTAAGGCCAATCTTCCATTAGCTGTGGCTTGCTGTAGCATAAAGTGAGCATTGGCATTAGATCTTTGTGCCGAACCTACGGCAGCCACCGCTACACCCTCAACTGCACCACCACATACCCACAAAGGAGCCGCCGTGCTTGGGCTATCGGGGAAATTACATTTCAATACTTCGGTGGTTTCTTTTTTAGTGGCACAACCTGCTAAAAACAAAGCAAATGCTGCGATTATTATTAAAGAAATTTTTTTCATATAGTCCTCTATTTATTTTATTAGAAGATTATAGCATAAAATCTAAAAAAATATAGAAAAAGTAAAAGTGTAAGATTTTGAGATTTATATTAGGAGCTTTCCTCCACGGTGTATTAACAATACATAAGGAGGAAAGCGACGACATAGAAACTCAAAAGATTATACTTTCTGCTTTTTCCCAAAGATTCTATCGGCGATTGTGGAGTATGTGGTATTTCCTATCACGTTCGTAGTAGTAATAAACATATCTAAAATTCTATCAATAGCTATTATCAGCGGTAAGCCGATGAG
>JAISPM010000011.1 GCA_031274895.1 Alphaproteobacteria bacterium | reverse complement strand
TATAAAATTGATTTAGATTTATAAATTTTGTTAAACTAATGCCAACATTAATATTTGGTGGGGTAGAGCTTAACAACTTACTTATTTCTAAAAAATCTCCTCGTTCACATCAAACAGAAGCTATAAATTCTGCACAAAAATATTTTATTGAAGAAAACCAAGAAAAAGGCAAGCTAATAATGGCTTGTGGCACTGGTAAAACTTTTACATCTCTTAAAATAGCCGAAAAATTATTACCTCAAATAAATAGTAAATCTACAAAAACTTTATTCCTAGTTCCTTCAATCTCTCTTTTATCACAATCACTCCAAGAGTGGAGCGAGCAAGCAGATTTAGATTTTATACCTATTTGTGTTTGTAGTGATACATCTGTAGGTAGTAAAAATAAAACAGATGAAGAAGATTCACTACAGTTTAATAGGTTAGACTTAGGCTTTCCAGCTACTACTAATACGAAAAAACTTCAAGAAAAACTAAATCAGCATTCGCAAGAAAATATAGTCATATTTTCAACTTATCAATCTATAGATATAATAGAAAAATTAGATATAAACTTTGATTTAGTAGTTTGTGATGAAGCTCACAGAACGACTGGAGCTAAAAATTCCACAGATATGGATTCTAATTTCACAAAGGTTCATAGTTCTATCAAAGCCTCTAAAGCAATATTCATGACAGCAACACCAAAAGTTTATGGCACACAATCTCAAAGCAAAGCTAAAGATAATGATTATATTTTGTATTCAATGGATAATGAAGAGCTATATGGTAAAGAATTTTACACATTAGGTTTTGGTAAAGCAGTAGAAAAACAATTATTAAGCGATTACAAGGTATTAATACTTACAGTAAATGAATCTGATATAAACGAAGAACTTAAAAACCAAATTCAGCAAAAAGAAATACAAATAGATACCAGCAAGAATAAATCTGCCCTATATAATGCTAATGTAGATACAGCCGGTAAATTAATAGGTTGTATTAATGCGCTTTCTAAAAAAATATTATCTGCAGATAATATAATAAAAGAAGATGCGCACCCTATGAAAACAGCCCTTGCTTTTTGTAGCCAAATAAAAACTTCACAAAATGTTAAGGAGTTATTTAATGAGTGCAGCCAAACTTATTATAATGGGTTGGAAGATAATCATAATTTAGTGCAGGTTAGTGCCAAGCATATAGATGGAGGCATGAATTCTACTAAAAGAAATCAGTTGTTAGATTGGCTAAAAAATCCAGAAGATAATCAGTGCCGAATTTTAACAAATGCTCGTTGCCTTAGTGAAGGCATAGATGTTCCAGCACTTGATGCTATAATATTTTTAAATCCACGAAAAAGCCAAATAGATATAGTGCAATCTATTGGTAGAGTAATGCGTCGTGCTGATAATAAAGAATATGGCTATGTAATACTTCCGCTTATTATTCCCTCTAGCGCAAATGCAAACGAATATCTAAATAATGATAAAAACTTTGAGGCAATTTGGGAAATTCTTAATGCTCTTCGCTCTCATGATGATAGATTCCAAGCAACAATAGAGGCTATAAAATTAAATAAAAATAAACCTACAGCTGGTGGTAGTATACAAATTGCTAGTATAGATTCTAGTCTTAAAAAAGAAAAAGTAGAAAAAACTGAAGAGATAGAGGCTACTGAATCTACACAAAATTTACAAGCAAATACTGAGGTAATATCTACAAAAATAGGTCAATTAAACCTAGATTTAGAAAATGTCCGCAATATATTATATGCTAAAATAGTAGAAAAATGTGGCGATAAAACATATTGGGAAAACTGGGCAAAAGATATAGCCAAAACTGCTGAAACATATGTAGCAAGAATTAGTAATCTTATAGATGAAAACCAGCCGGTAAAAACTGAATTTGATAATTTTATTTCGCAATTAAAAAACAATCTGAATCCACAGGTAGAAAAAACTGAGGCTATAGAAATGTTAGCACAGCATTTAATAAGTAAGCCTGTTTTTGATGCACTATTTGAAGAAAAATTTATTAAAAATAATCCCGTATCACAATATTTAGAAAATATTACAAATTTATTGCAAGAACATAACTTACATAAAGAAAATGCTAATTTAGCAAGTTTTTATGATTCCGTTAAAAAAAGAATTAGTGGAGTTGATGAAATTGAAGGTAAACAAAAAATAATCATAGAACTTTACGATAAATTTTTTAAAAATGCCCTGCCAAAGCAGGCTGAAAAATTAGGAATCGTATATACTCCAGTGGAAGTGATAGATTTTATAATAAATTCTACCTCCGCCATTTTGCAAAAAGAATTTTCAAGAGAACTAACTGATGAAAATATTCATATACTAGACCCTTTCACAGGCACTGGAACTTTTATTACAAGACTTTTACAAAGTAAACACATAAAACCAGAAGACTTGCCTCGTAAATACGAAAAAGAAATTCATTGTAATGAAATTTTACTGTTAGCTTATTACATAGCCTGCGTAAATATAGAATTAACTTATATGGAAGTGGCTACCAGTAATACCAAAGAGCAAAATTCCCTTTCTACTACAGAAGGGGTGGACTGCGAAGCAGGACGGGGTAGTGGAAAAAAGGAATCCATAAATAACAACTACAAAATTTTCAATGGAGCTTGTTGGACAGATACCTTTAATATAGATGAGGTTGATGCAGAAAAAAGAGCCTCTAATTTATTCGATGGCACAGATAACAGGTTCAACCTAGCAAAAAACTCAAAAAGAATTCAAAAACAACAACAAACTCCACTAACTATAATTATGGGGAATCCACCTTATTCTGTAGGTCAAAAATCTTCTAACAGCAATAACAAAAATAATGTGTATCCTAAGCTACATCAAAAAATAGCTGAAACTTATGCCAAAGAATCAGCCTCAAATAACTTAAATAATCTTTACGATAGCTACATAAAAGCCTTTAGGTATGCTAGTGATAGAATTAAAAGCAATGGTATTATAGCTTTTATTACCAATAATGGATTTTTAGATTCCAGTAGTGCAGATGGACTCCGCAAATGCTTTAATGAAGAATTTACCTCTATTTATATTTTTAACTTAAAAGGCAAAACCAAAATGCGAGGTGGCGATGCTTTTGAGGGTGAAAATATCTTTGGTATTCAAACAGGTGTTTCCATAAATATACTTGTTAAAAATTCTAATTCAGCCGAGCATAATATTTATTATTATGATATAAGCCAACAAACTACTAACCATAAAAAGCTAGAAAAACTAAATTTACTAAAAGATTATAAAGATATACTAAATGAAAATATTAAATTTGAAAATATAATACCAGATGATTATAACGATTGGCTAAATAAAAGAGACAATTATTTTAAGCAAGAAACTTTTTATCCTTTAGAAAAAGAAAATTCTAAAGAAACAAAGGCAGATAAAGAATATAAAGGAGAAAAAGAAAGCATAAATATTTTTAATTTAAATTCAAATGGTTTAAAAACAGGTAGAAATAACTGGTGCTTTAATTTTTCTAAAGAAACCTTAACTACAAAAATTAAAGAAAGTATAGATTTTTATAATATTTATGCAGATAAATTTAAAAATAAAGAAATTACAGAATTGCCAAAATCTGCTTATGATAACACTAAATTCAGCTGGAATAGAGAATGCCAAAATGATGCTATAAAAGGTAAAAATTACACATTTAATGAAAATGATATTACTATAGCAATGTATAAACCTTTTATAAAACAAGTTGCTTATTATAATAAAGAGCTTAGGGACAGGGCATATCAATTACCTAAAATTTTTCCTATGGGCTCACCTGCTCCATTGAAGCAAAGAATTATTAGCGTAGCTGGTAAAGATAATAAAGGTGAGTTTCATTGTCTTATGGTTAATAATTTAATAGAACATTCCACATTGCATGTAAATAAAATTTTCCCACTATATATTTACGAAGATAATCAGGTAAAATCAGGAATAAGTGAAAAGTTTAAAGATTTAGTATCTAAAAAATATAATTTTGAATTTTCTAATGAAGATATTTTCCATTATATTTATGGAATTCTGCATTCACCTATTTATAGAGAGAAAGCTAAAAATGACCTTAAAAAGGAACTTCCAAGTATTCCGCTTGTGGCAAGTATTGAAACTTTCAAAAATTTTGTAAAGGCTGGATATGAACTTGCAGAGCTGCATTTAAATTATGAAAATTATAAAGAACAAGCTATTCAGGAATTAGATATAAAAATAGCTGGTGAAGAATCCCAAAATTATAAAATAAACAAAAGTGGTATAAATTTTGCTAAAATAGATAAAAATAAAGATAAATCTATTATTAATTATAATGAAAATATTACAATTTCTAATATTCCATTATCTGTTTATAGCTATATTATTAATGGTAAATCTGCAATAGATTGGGTCGTTTCTAAATATGCTTATACTATAGATACTGGCAAAGGGCTTGGTAAATCTAACTCTGGAATTATTAATGACCCTAATTTATGGCTAAAGGAAAATAATAACCCAAAATATATAGTTGATTTAATATGCTCCCTAGCTTATGTATCGCATAAAACACTAAAAATCATGGATTCACTAAAAGAAATATCCATAGATACAAAATAAAAGAGAGATAAAAACTATCTCTCTTTTTTTTGGATGCCGTTTTTCAACGGCATGACAGAATATTAATTAATACCCTTGCTTTTCAACACGTTTTCTTGCTAATTTTCTAGCGCGACGGATGGCTTCAGATTGCTCACGAGCTTTCTTTTTAGAAGGTTTTTCAAAGCCGGTTCTTAGTTTTAATTCTCTGAAAACGCCTTCTCTTTGAAGTTTTTTCTTAAGAATCCTAAGCGATTGCTCAATATTATTATCTCTCACGGTTACAATACACAAATAAATCACCTCCTTCGCAGCTTAAATTAAACACCAAGCAAGTATAATTTTTTTTCAAGTTTATTGCAATAACTATTTAATAGTGTTAAAATTGTGATGTTAGAATTTTAATGGAGAAGAATATCATGAGTGGAATAAAAAAAATTGGCGTGCTAACAAGCGGTGGCGATTGTTCAGGGCTTAATGCGGCTATCAGAGCCGTGGTAAAACGGGCTACACAACTTGGCTGGGAAGTATACGGTATTCAGGAAGGAACCGTTGGCTTAATGCAACGTCCTTTGGGAATCATCAAATTAGACGATACTAACGTTAATGCCAATTTTTTAAGAATGGGCGGCACCTTTTTAAGAACCATCAACAAAGGCGACCCATTTAATTACCCTATGGCTGATGGCACTTTTAAAGACCGTTCTCATGAAATTGTGGCAGGATATAAAGAGCTTGGCTTAGACGCACTAATTGCTATCGGTGGCGATGGTAGTATGCGAATCATTGAAAAAATCACTGCCCTCGGCAATATTAAATTTATTGGGATTCCAAAAACCATTGATAACGATGTGCCTTTTACCGAATTTCCAATCGGCTTTATGACTGCGGTTAGCGTAGCTGTGGAAAGTATTGAGCGTCTGCATGATACTGCCCTAAGCCATAAACGCGTTATGGTAGCGGAAGTTATGGGTCGTGATGTTGGACATTTAGCACTACACTCAGGTATAGCAGGTGGTGCGGACGTGATTTTAATTCCTGAAATTCCTTATGATATCAATGCGGTAGCCAAAAAAATTAAAGAAGTTTACAACAGCGGCAGAAATTACGCTATTATCGTTTGTTCTGAGGCTGCAACTACCAAAGAAGGCACCCAGTCTTTCGCCGCAGGAGCTGAAAATAAACGCTACGGTGGCGTAGGTCATATTATCGGTGAAGCCATTGAAAAATTGACAGGATTTGAAACTCGCGTAACCACCCTAGGACACACTCAACGTGGCGGTTCACCAATTCCATTGGATAGAATCATCGCCTCAGCTTTCGGCGTGAAAGCTGTAGAATTACTAAACGAAGGCAAAGATAAACGCGTAGTTGGCTGGGTTAATAAAAAAGTTATAGATGTTCCTCTGCACGATATTACCAGCACCAGCGGTGCCGTAGACCTAGGCGGCGACATGGTAAAAACCGCAAGAGGATTAGATATTAGTTTTGGTGAGTAAGTAGGTAAAAAAACCAATAAGGGAATAGATTGTTTAAACTTTAATGGCGTGTCTTCGTAAGAGATTATAACTTTATTGTTTCGCCATAATGCAGTTTAAACAATCTATTCCCTTATTGGTTTTTTGTATGGAAAATAAAATTATCCCCTCCTTTTGAGAGGGGATTTTTTTAGATTATCGCATATATTTAATATAGAGCTGGGCTATTTTTTCACCATCTATTAAAGAAATTTGACCATTTTCTTTATTTTCATTATGCTCATTTATTTTCCTATCAAAATCCTCACTTATTGCGGCAGTAGTAATTAAAAGTGCATATTCGGCAGTATATTCTTTCATAGCGGTTTTGCATTGTTCTATAGCATTGTCATCATTAATAGACCATGTATAAGATTTTACTTGCACCACAACTTTATGCTCTTTGTTAGTAGATACATCCAAGTCTAAATCATCTAAATTTTCTTTATAGGTAATAATTAAATCAGCACCATAATCTGTTCCATAACCACTACCATTATTTTTAACAAATACACTATCTCCATATTTATTAGAGTAAATTTTCTCTAAAATAGGTTGTATAAAACTTTCTAAATATTTAGCAGGATGATTAGTTTGTATGCTTTTAATTATATTAGCCATAGCACTATCTATTTCGTTTTCAAAGTAATTAGGTTTTAAGCCATTTTTAAAATTATTAAGAGACTCCTCCAGTTTATCTTCATCATACAATCTTTGGTAAGCCTTGCGAGGCTTTAAACTTTTAGAAACACTGCGATGGATACTTGGATGATTCCTAGGAAAGGAAATAACGCTACTAGGGTCAATTGGTATAGTATGACCAAAATCTGTATAAGCATTCAGAATATCATTATCAAAACTATACTCTCCTGCAACATTCATAATTGTGCAATCACCATAATGGTCTTCTGCAATATTTTTATCAGCATTATAATTAACATAGATAATTCTATCACCACTATTTATATTTTTTAAAAATTTTGTTTTACCATACTCAGACCAATCCGTAGTATTGTTTAAATCAAAACCCGATTTATAACCCCAACCAAAAACTGCTAACCCTTTATCTAATCCGGTTTTTCTTGCTTTTTTCATTCTATCTACATTAGCTGAGTCGCTTACAAATACATATACTGCCATAAATTTATCTCCTTTTTTATTCTAGGTTTACTTGTTAATGTTATGTAAAGAACATTAACCTAATACTATTATAGTATTAGGATTTTTTAGAACTCCCTAATGTGCTATTTTTAATAAAAGATGTAATGAAGTCTTTATGCACATATTCATACTTAGGAAGTTTTAGGATGTGTTTATAGTAAGTGTTTCTAAGTCTGGTAAATGCTGAAGTTATATTAAAACCACCATAAAGCAAGAACAGATATAAACTTACTAGCAAAACTCTATTCGTTTTATTTTTGGCAAAAAGTTTAAGATTTGCCAAATAAGCTAAATATAATTTTCTAATATTAGAGTTGACGACTATTCTATTGAATTTCCAAGGTTTAACTCTTACAAAATGCACTATATTGAAATTTTTTTTAGTAGTAGATTTAGATATAAGTGTTGCTATATTATTAGCAAAAATTATTTTTCCATAAAATATTGTATTAATAGCAGCTTCTTCATGCGCTACCCTATCTGTGCCATAAGAATTTTTTATAAAGGTAATTGATTTTTCGGTAAATTTATTTTCCCTAGCTAAGGCTAAATTTATTAGCGAAACACCAGCAACCACATCAGTATTATTGTATGGACTATCTCCACAAATAATATTATTCTTTAAATCAGTATCCAAAAATTGCTTTATATTTTCTATAATTAAAGTATCGGTATCTAGGAATAAAATTTTATCTATATTTGGTAATAAATTAGGCAGAAATAATTTAAAATATATTTCTTTAGGCCAAATAGCGTGATTCTTAATATCTTTTAACTCTTCTATTGTAGAACAATCAAGAAGATGAATTTTAAAATTACTAAAATTTTCTAATGGCGGACTGCTTAAAAAAATATCAATATCTTGTTGGGTTAAACAATTATTGTGTTGTAGATAAATATCAAAAAAATTTTCTTGATTATGCTGCAGCAAAGAATGAATTGTTATAAAAGCAAACAACAAATGGTTTTTATTAATGGCAAAAGCTATATTATATTTCATTTGATTACTACTAAACTCTAAACTTTAATGCGAAAGTTCTGTCAAGAACTTTCGCTCAATACTAATATTAGTATTGAGTTTGAAGTAAGGAGAAGAGATAAAATGAAGTTTTTAGTGGTATGTAGTAGATACAAACGGAAAAGGCTAATCCGTAAGATTAGCCTTTTCCGTATTAATAAAAATAAATCCTAGTTCTCAGGAAAACCGGTTTCAATTTCCCTTTGAGTTATGGAAACGAACAGTCTATTTTTGTCTCTATCTTCCACTAAAATTAGTAGCCCGGTTGCACGATTTTTATCTATCGCCGCTTTTAGTTGGTCTAGGGTTTTAATTTCTTCCTGATTTATTGAAACAATTATCAGTCCAGCCGAAAGATTTTTCTGTTTCGCGATGGAGGTGGTTTTTACACCTAAAATCACCACGCCGTTTACAGTGTCGTCCATTTTGAAATAGGCTCTAACCGCAGGATTAATTTCAACCACTTTTAGCCCAATATCATCAAAGGTCATTTCTTTAATTTTATTGTTTTTGGTTGATAATTCCTCAGGGTCGGCAGATTGACTCGCCTGCACACTTTCAGGAATTTCTTCAATGGTGATTTTTACATCACGTTTTACTTTATTACTAAGGATTCCTAAAGTAATTTCAGTATTGGGGCGAATATTACTGATGATTCTAGGTAATGTGCGAGAATTTTTCAACACCTCACCGTTCACACTTAAAATTACATCGCCACTTTTAAGTCCTGCTTTTTCCGCAGGGCTACCTTTTACAATGTTAGATACTAATGCACCTTGCGCCTCGCTTAACCCTAAGGCTTTTGACATATTATCGTCAATGGCTTGCACTTGCACGCCTAACCAGCCACGGGTTACTCTTTTATCCACCAATAATTGTGAAATAATATTTTGAATAACATTAGACGGCACGGCAAAACCAATACCAATACTTCCGCCACCTTGGGTGCTGAAAATAGCAGTGTTAATACCGATTACTTCGCCGCGAGTATTAATCATTGGTCCACCTGAATTACCTTTGTTAATAGCGGCATCGGTTTGAATGAAGTCATTATATGGTCCGATTTGAATATCGCGACCAATTGCCGAAACAATCCCTGAAGAAACAGTTCCGCCAAGCCCGAAAGGATTCCCAACCGCAATTACTAAATCGCCCACGCGCACTTTATCGGAATCGCCAAAACCTAAGGTTTTTAGGTCAGTGGCATCTACTTTCAGGAGGGCAATATCGGTAATTTTATCAACGGCATAAATTTGGGCATCCATTTTTTTACCATCAGAAAAACTCACCTGAACTTTTTCGGCACCATCAATCACATGATTATTGGTAACCACAAACCCGTCAGACCTAACCACAAAACCTGAACCTAAGCTCATAAATCTTTGCTCTTTAGGTTCATCGGGCAGAATATTTTTAAAGAATTCTTTAAAGGCAGGATCCATGGCATCTATTGGAATATCTGTATTTTGGGCTTTAACCACCTTAATTGCCGAAACGTTCACAATGGCAGGATTCACAAACTCCACTAAGTCGGCAAAGCCTTCCTTGCCAATGGGCTTATCATATGCCTTGTAGTTATCACCTAAATTGGCAGATTTACTCTCCTCGCTTACAGGAATATCCAATGTGCTTACAGGAGCGTTTTTACTTTGCCCTTTGAATGCGGATTGGATTCGCTCAAAATTAGTCAACACCAAGCCTGCAATCACCATAACTAAAATAATTGCAATAATTATTTTGAGTTTTTTCTTTAAAAATTTCATAATATTTCCTAAACTAACCATATAAAAATAATATTATATTATATATTTTTTTAACTTAAAACTCAAAATGAAAAATTTAATATTTAAAAATCTTTACGATACTGAATACCTCCAAAACTTAGATAAGGAATTTTTGCTTTATTTAAAGGATATTGATGACAGTTTACATGATTATTTAGTATCGCAGAGACAGAAATACCCTAACTTTGCACCTAGTTATGGCGTTGAGGACATTGAACTTATAGAATGCGCAAAAATTTTAGAAATCTTTTTAGCGAAACTGTTTAATATTGCTCTTGAATCGCTGGATACACAAGCCTTTGAATTCAAAAAAAACTTTGTGAATAAAAGGGTTAAATTGATAGATATATCGCAATATAATTTTGCCGATATTAAAGCACAATTAAATATTACAAAATTTGATGAAGATACCTTTATAGAAACAGTTAATGGCTGGCTTGAAACGGAAGAAAAATACGCCCATGAAATAGAGTTAGCCGCTATCTTCGGAGCTTTTTTGTTTTTTGATAGAACCCTTTATGAAGCCCATGGCTGTCCGAGCATATTTTTTAAATCGCAAAAGCGCGACTTTAATGCGTTAATTCCAATTAAACGTATAGATAGCGAAGTTTTTAAAGATGATAACTCTCGCCCTATTACCCGCAATGATTTTAATTTGTATTTAAATACCACCTCCAAACAAGCTCTTCATAACAGCAATTACTGTGTGAAATGCCACAAGCGTGGTAAAGATTATTGCCGCACAGGAGAAATCGGCGAAGATTCTTCTTATGTTAAAAATCCCCTAGGGAAAGACCTCACAGGCTGCCCTTTGTGTATGAATATTTCGCAAATGCATACCCTTGTTGAAACAGGAAATTCCATAGCAGCCCTTGCAGTAGCTACCATTAATAATCCCCTACTGGCAGCCACAGGAGCCAATATTTGCAACGATTGCACCATTGCCTGTATTTTTCAAAAGCAAGAAGCGGTGGATACACCCACTGTGGAAACACAAACCCTTAAACAAGTTTTGCATTTACCCTACGGCTTCGAAATTTATTCGCTGCTTGCTAGGTGGAATCCTCTGCGATTTTATCGCCCCTATCCACTCAAACCTAAGAACAAAAATATTTTAGTGGTGGGCTTAGGTCCTGCAGGATTTTCACTTGCCTACAACATGGCAATGGAAGGCTATGGCGTGGTAGCGGTGGACGCTTTAAAATTAGAGCCTTTAGAAGACGACTTCCAACCAATTGTTAATTATGAAAGTATTGTAGAAAATTTAGACGATAGACTAATCCAAGGTTTTGGTGGTGTGGCAGAGTATGGTATCACCAGTCGCTGGGATAAAAACTATCTTAAGGTTTTGCGTTTAATTCTGCAAAGAAATTCCCTAATTAAAATGTATGGCGGGATTCGCTTTGGCAGTAATTTAGATTTTGCATCCGCACAATCTCTTGGTTTTTCACATATCGCTCTAGCCACAGGAGCAGGGAAGCCTAATATGCTAAATTTACCAAATGGCATGATGAAGGGCATTAAAACATCTTCAGAATTTTTAATGACCCTAAATATGGGTGCCTATAAAAAAGATAACCTATTTAACATGCAAATAAGACTACCGCTGGTGGTGTTAGGTGGCGGACTAACCGCCTTAGATTGTGCCAGCGAAGCAATAGTTTACTACAAGCGAATGGTAGAAAAAATTGCGGCTCAGTATACAGATGGAGTAGAAAACACATTAAACCCAGAGGAATCTGCTCTTTTACAAGAATATTTGTATCATTACGAATTATTTCAAAAGCATTCTACCATTGATGTTATCAACCAATTAGGGGGCGTGAAAATTATTTATCATAAGGCATTTGAAGCCAGCAAAGCCTATAAAAATAATGCGGAAGAAACCCATAAAGCTCTACGTCAAGGTGTATCTTTTATAGAAAATGCCAATTTAGTTAGAATTAATGGCGATAATGAGCTAACTTCTCTTGACTTTAAAATTAACGACAAAACGGTAAATATCCCTGCAAAAACCTTAATTTTAGCCCTTGGAACTAATCCTAACAATATTTTAATGGAAGAATATCCTGAAATTTTTTGTGATGGCTTAGAAAAATTAAATACTTCTTCGGTTATCTTACAGAAATTATCCACATCACAGGGAGATATTGCCATCAGTGTTTTAGGCGACACCCATAAAAAATTTAATGGCAGTGTGGCGAAAGCGATGGCTTCAGGTTTTTTAGGCTATGCAGAAATTGCAGCCTCTATGGGAGAAAACAATATAGAAGCAACTTTTGCAACGCTGGTGGCAAATTTTGAAAATGCAGCTCTTTCGCATATCACAGATATTAAAGAGATTGCGGAAAATATCTTTGAAATCAGTATAAAATCGCCACTAATGGCAGAAAAATTTCATGCCGGACAGTTTTTTAAAATCCAAAACTTGCATAGTGCGGCTACACTGTTAGCTGAACCTGTTATGCTCACGGGAGTTAGTGCGAATGATAATGTTATTAAATGTATTGTTTTAAAAACAGGTGTCAGCACTGATATTATTACAAAACTCAAGGTAGGCGAAAATATTGTATTTATGGGACCGCTTGGCGAAGCAACAAAAATTCCACATAATAAAAAAATTATGGTTATTGGCGGCGGCGTTGCCAATGCCACAGTTTTAACCATCGCCCAACAGGCTAAGGCACAAGGATGTGAAGTTATTTATGTGGGTGGTTATAAAAGCGAGAGAGATATCTTTTATTTAGATTTAATTAAAAAAGTATCTTCTAAAATATTTTTAAGCGTGGAAAATCTTGCTGAAAGTGTCCGTGATGACTACATTAATAATATTAAAGGAAATATCCTGCAAGCCCTTACAATAGCAATGCAAAAAGATATTACTAATATTTTCGTGGCAGGTTCAAGTGGCATGATGAGTGCGGTTAAAGGCTATTTTGAAAATTCAGCACATCAAGCTATCGCCTCCATGAATTCACCCATGAATTGCGGGCTGGGTGGCGTATGTGCAAGTTGCTTAAGCTATAAAGTAGATGGCACATTATTTTATGCCTGCTCTCAACAGGAAATAAATATAAAAGAAATTGATTTTTTGCAACTAAAACAAAGGTTATCACAAAACTCTTTAAGCGAAAAAATATCGTATTTGTTTTATAAGAATCTGCTTAATAATTAAGTTTTAATGGATTTAACACTATTTTTAGATTATAATTGCAGGAAGTTTAATATTAAGGAACATTATGTTTAAAAAATTATTATCTAAAATATTAAAAACGCAGAATGAAAAAGAAGTCAACGGCATTAGTGTTGCCTTAACAAGATTTATGAAGGATATTATTCGTCCTAATATGCCGACCATTCTTGTGGCAATATTTTTTATGTCGATTTTTTCCGCAACCAATGCTGCCTTGGCGTGGATTATTAAGCCAATTATTAATAATGTTTTTGTTGATAAGCAAGCCCAATCTATTATGTTTATCGGCATGGGCGTAATTGGTATTACCGTTGCCAAAAGTATTTCGCAATATATTTATACAATTTTATTATTTTCAGTTTCGGTAAAGGTTATGGCGAAAGCTCGTAAAAGTATTTACCATGTTTTTATGCAACAGGATATATATTTTCATCATAAAAATTCTCCCGGGAAATTAGTTTCAGTTACTATGAACGAACTAAATGCTATGAATAATCTAGCAACGGAAATTCCTATTAATGTGGGGCGCGATCTTTTTACATTTTTAGGGCTTGTCGGCTTAATGTTTTATCAAAATGCGCTATATGCCTCATTGATTATTGCCTCTATTTTTATTATTGTAATTCCTGTGCGCATGATTGGTAAAAGGGTTAAAGTTGCTTTTACAAAAAACAATGTTGGAATGGGGCTACTAACTTCGCAACTGGAGCAAACCTTAAACGGTATTCGTGAGGTTAAATCATATAATAAGGAAGATAGAGAAGAAGCAAGAACCGGCGAAATTATTGATGGATTAGCTAAATTTCAAACAAGAATCAACCGCATGAGCAGTATTTTGTCGCCCATGATGGAGGTTTTTGGTGGTATATCCATAGGTATCGTTTTAATTTATGCAGGCTATCAAGTGGTATATCATGGAGCTAATCCGGGGGTGTTTTTCTCTTTTGTGGCAGCACTTTTAATTGCTTATCAACCACTTAAAAGATTATCGGAGTTTACTGTTAAAATTCAGCTGGGAGCTTTAGCGGTTCAAAGATATTATGGCTTTATAGATTCACGCTCACTTATTAAAGATGCGGAAAACCCTACGGAATTAGTGGTTTCAGCTGGCGAAATAGAATTTAAAGATGTGGAATTTTCTTATAACCCAAGCCTTGGAGATGTGGGTGATAATGCTTATGTTCCTAAAAAGGCAAAAAATAAGAAAAACAAGAAAAATAGCATAGATGATAATGATATTTTCCAAGAAGCCCCTCCTGTGGCAAAAGTTGTTGATACTTCCAAATTAATAAAAGCCATCGATAATATGAGCTTTAAAATTGAGCCTGCCCAAAAAATTGCCCTTGTGGGACGTTCTGGCGGTGGTAAATCTACCATTATTAATTTAATTGAACGGTTTTACGATGTTGATAAGGGTGAAATATTAGTTGATACCCAAAATATTAAAGACGTTAGTGTTAAATCGTTGCGGGAAAATATTTCTTTAGTTTCACAAGAAGTAATTCTTTTTGATGATACAATCTACCAAAACATCGCTTATTCTAAAGAAAACTCTACTCGTGAAGAAATTATGGATGTGGCAGAAAAGGCTGCGTGCTTAGATTTTATTAATAAACTGCCACAAGGTTTTGATACGCTGATTGGTCCACGTGGAGCAAGGCTGTCGGGCGGACAAAGACAAAGATTGTCAATTGCGCGTGCATTGCTGAAAGATTCCCCAATATTATTATTAGATGAGGCAACCTCTGCCCTAGATACGGAATCCGAAAAAGCTATACAGAAAGCCTTAGATGTGTTAATGCAAAATAAAACTACGATTATTATTGCTCACAGACTTTCCACCATTGTCAATTGCGATAAAATTTTTGTGATTGACAGCGGTAAAATTATCGAGCAAGGTAGCCATGCGCAATTAATTGCAAACCCTGAGAGCTTTTATAAATACCTTTATGATTTACAATTTAAACAGCAAGAAGAAAACTCTTAGTAGTAATGAAAAAAAAATTTAATTTCAAAAAGTGGTATAAAAAAATATTTCGAGATAATGATGTTATTTTTTACTCCTATTCTTTTTTATTATCACTAATAGGATTTCTTTACCTTAGATTTGTGATACTGACCAGCAAAGTTGTTTACGATATAAAAGCAGATAAAGCATTATTTAAAAAAGATAATTTTATTGCGGGCTTTTGGCATGGTCGTTTGTTATCTTCACTCTTGGTAAGAAGATTCTTTGGTCGTGAGGCAAGAGTTTTAATATCCACCAACAAAAGTGCCTACCTAATTAAATTAATCTGCAAGTATTTTGGTGTGGATAAAATTGAAGGATCCAGTGGCAGAGGCGGCTTTAATGGTGTGCGTGAAATATTGCGATACTTTAAAAAGAAACCTGCGGTTTTAGCAATTGCACCTGATGGCTCTATTGGTCCCCGCATGCAATGCTCGGAAGGGATTGTATCTTTAGCGCAAATGACCAAAACACCGATTGTTTTATTATCTTTTTCTTCTTCAAATGCTAAAATTATCAATTCTTGGGATAGATTTTTTCTGCCATTGCCCTTTGGTGAAATTACCGTGCATATTAGTGAAATTTTTGAGTATGACAAATATCAGGATAGTGAGGAGTTTCGGTTATTTATAGAAAACTATCTCAATAATAAAACTTGGGAATTGGATAAAAAATATAAACAACCTCATATAGAAGCAGCTGAATACGGCAGAAAAGGTGTGGTAGTTAAAACCAGAAACAAACATCAAAAAAAGTAATTTTACAAAATTCCCCTTCGCTGGCGAAGGGGTGGATTGCAGAGCAAGACGGGGCAGTGGTAAAATATGCAGAATAACAAAAATACATTTGTTTTTACTAAACAATTTTCTACTACCCCGCCTGCAAAAGCAGGCACCCCTTCTTCAAAGAAGGGGAATTTAAGCGGAAAGTAAACCTGTGATTTATAATTTACTATTAAGACTATATAATTTAATCTTCTCTATTATTGCGATTTTTTCTATATTTTGGCTATCGGGGAAGAATAAAGAAAAATTCAGACAACGCTTATGTTTAAATAAAGTATTGCAAGATAACAGTAAATACATTTGGCTTCATGGAGCCAGTGTTGGAGAAGTTTTATCAGCACAGGCATTGGTGAATGGGTTATTAAAAAAATATCCTGAATGCAAAATAATTATCACCTCTCACACTAAAACCTCGCAAAATCTTATTGCAAAAAATTTCGATAATCGTGTTCTTCATCAATACCTACCTTGGGATTGTAATTATTTAGTTAAAAAATTCCTTAAAAGATATAACCCTGTGCTAGTGTTATGGATGGAACAGGATTTTTTTCCTATTTTTTTAGCAAATATTAATAAAAAGCAAATTCCACTTTTATTACTGAATGCCCGCATGTCTAACACATCTTTCCGTAGATGGAAAAAGTTAAAATTTATTATTGGTAGAATTTTAGGATATTTTAATGTTATTTACCCTATGTCTTTAAATCATAAAAAAAAGTTAGATAAACTGGGTGCAAAAAACACTAAATTTCTTGGTAATTTAAAATATACCAACATTGCCAATAGAGAAGAAATTGTAAATAAGTTTTCTTCTGAAAAGGCGGTGCTGAACAATTATTTGCAGGATTCTCCAGTATTTGTAGCACTTAGCACCCACAAAACTGAAGAAGACATGATTGCAAGGATTCATTTAAAACTAAAAGATAGCGGCATTAATTTAAAAACTATTATTATTCCAAGGCATGTGGAACGAATCGAAGACATTCTTAAAAATTTCGCTAAAAATGGTGTGCAATCCACGCTTTTTAGCGAAATATCTAATAACCCTGCGGATATTTTAATGGTAGATTCCATGGGCATTGCCGGTATTTTTTGCGCAGTCGCCGATATTACCTTTATGGGAAAATCACTTTATTTAAAAGGCGGACATAATTTATTAGAACCTCTCGCTGTGGGTAGTCCTGTTATTTTCGGCAAGCATATGGGAAATTTTAAGGATATAGTTTTTGATACCCTAAACCACAAGGCAGGGATTCGTGTTATTGATGAAAACGACCTCTATAACAAACTACTGGGTGTTTTTAGCAATAAAGAGTATCTCAGCCAATTAAAGGCAAATACCAACTTTTTAGCGCAAGATAAGCAAAGAATTCTCATTAATTTTATGAGTGAGGTAGCATGTTATTTAAAAATTTAAACTTTGTGGAATTTTGGCAAAAGAAATCGCCTCTTAATTATTTATTACTGCCGCTTAGTGGGCTGTGGTGGATTTTATCACAATTGCGAAAATTGAAGCCTGTTTATGAAGGTAAATTATTTGTAATATGTTTAGGGAATCTTAACCTAGGAGGCTCGGGTAAAACTCCCACTGCTATCCTTTTAGGAAGAAGTTTGCGTGATAAAAATCCTACAATGAGAATTGCTTTTCTTTCCAAAGGTTATGGTGGAAAATTAAAAAATGTTTGGGTAGATGTTAATAAACATAGGGCAACTGAAGTCGGCGACGAGCCACTGCTTTTAGCGCAACACTTACCGACTCTAGTATGTTCTAACATGATAGATGGCTTAAAAACCTTGGAGACAGACGGATTCCAAATGGTTATTACCGATGATGGTTTTCAAAATCCCACCATTAAAAAAGACTTTAATATTTTGGTGGTGAATGGTTATTACGGTTTTGGTAATGGCTTACTTTTTCCTGCAGGTTCCTTAAGGGAGAGCATTAGCAGTGGACTTAAAAAAGCCAATACCATGGTTATGTTAGAAAGGTCTAACAAAAAAATTAAAAAATTAGCTGCAGCCTATCAATTTCCTATTCTATCAGGAGAGTATGTGCCAATCAGTGGTATTCCTAAAAAAGACGAAGATGTGTTAGCCTTTTGCGGGATTGGGATTCCTAAAAAGTTTAAAAAAACTCTACGGAAATATCATATTAAAGTGGAAGAGTTTATAACCTTTCCAGATCATTATGCTTACACAGCCGCAGATATTGATAATTTAATTAAACGAGCCACTGATAAAAATTTAACCCTATTAACCACCCAAAAGGACTATGTAAAAATCCCGTTGCAAAGCCGTGCAAAAATACTATCATTTAATATTGAGTTGCAACTTACAGACTTACAATTATTGCTGGAGCAAATACTAAAAAGTTATGAAGAAAAAAATAATTAATTTATGTGAGGCAGGATTAGCTTACATTTTCTACGGAATTTTTCGCCTGCTGCCTGTGCGCGTTGGTTCAAGTATGGGATATTCTTTAGGTAAAGCCTTAATTCCTATATTTATTAAAAAACGTGCAGTAGTGGCTGTTGCTAATATCCAATTAGCTTTTCCTGAAAAATCATTAGCAGAGGCTAGAGAAATTTTTGCAAAATCTTGTGGATATTTTGCGGCTTCCGTGTTTGAAATTCCAAGAATTACCGATTTAGAAAGTAGAATCACCTTTGTTGATGAACATAACACTTTTGAGACTATGAAAAACAGCACCTCACTGGTGTTTTCTGCCCATTATGGCTGCTGGGAAATATTTAGTTCACGATTCGTGAGTATTGCGGATAGCAGTTATTCCATTTATAAAAGTCCAAAAAATCCTTATTTAGCTAAATTTTTTGCCAAAATCCGCGATAATGATGCGGGTATGAAAATGATAACCTTAAACAAGCAAAGGTTAGTATCGCTGAATAATGAAATTAAGAACAAAAATATTAATATCAATATGCTGGTAGACCAAAAAGTAAAAGAAGGCATTGCTGTAGATTTCTTCGGCAGACCTGCTTTAACCTCAACTTTTTTACCATTGTTTGCCTTAAAACATAATCTGCCATTAATTCCTGTGCGAGTGGTGCGCAGAAAAGACTTTAAATTTGATATTATTTTAGAAAAGCCTATAAATATAGAAAAAACAGGCGATAAAGAAAAAGATATAGAGAGTCTTACGCAGCTAATGAATAAAAAGATTGAAGAGTGGGTGCGGGATGACCCCTCCCAATGGTTTTGGCTTCACAAACGTTGGTAATAGGGGTGTAAGTGTGTAAGTAAGGGAATCTCTCTTAAACCTTAGCCACGCTTGCACGATATTCTATATATTCCTACATTCATGGATATGGCAAGCCTGATGCGGTTTAAGAGAGATTCCCTTACTTACACACCATACTAACGTTTGTTCATTATAGAGATTTTTTAAGTTTAATTTATTATTTAAACAAAAAAGAAAGGATAAAATCCTTTCTTTTTTGCAAATAGCCTTTCCCTTAACGAATTAATTTCTCTTCAAAATAGGAGTGCTACTTACTCTTTACACCGCATCAGGCTTGCCATATCCATGAATGTAGGAATATATAGAATTAATTGCAAGCATGGCTAAGGTGTAAAGAGTAAGTAGCACTCCTATTTTGAAGAGAAATTTAATGAGTAGCTTTCATGCCGATTATATTATACCCCGCATCCACATGGTGAATCTCACCGGTCACGCCACTAGATAAATCACTTAGTAAATACAAAGCTGTCCCTGCAACTTCGCTCTGCGAAACGGTGCGTCTAAGTGGAGAGTTTTCAGCATTCCAATTTAAAATCGCATTAAAATCGCCAATACCACTGGCAGCTAAAGTTTTAATAGGTCCTGCTGATATGGCATTTACTCTTATGCCCTCACTTCCTAAATCTTCCGCCAAATATTTTACTGAAGATTCTAAAGCGGCTTTAGCAACGCCCATCACATTATAGTTCGGTAAAACTTTTTCAGCTCCGTAATAGGTAAGAGTAATCACACTACCACCACTGCTCATAAGTGGGGCTGCATGTTGCATAACTTCTACCAGCGAATAAGCGGAAATATGCATGGTATTTAAAAAATTATTGAGAGTTGTGTTTAAATACTTGCCGTTCAGCTCGCTTTTATCAGAAAAAGCAATGGCATGAACAAGAAAATCTATCTTGCCCCATTTATTTTTAATTTCTGTGAAAGTATTTTTGATGGTATCAGGATTCGTAACATCGCATTCGAAAATCATGCTTTCACCGATGGATTCCACTAAGGGAGTTAATCTTTTTTTTGCAGGTTCGTTCGCATAAGTAAATGCAATTTCCGCACCTTGTTCCTTGAGCTTTTCTGCGATAGACCATGCGATGGAATGGTCGTTCAACACTCCCATAATTAATCCTTTTTTGCCTTCCATAAGTTTTGACATCTTATTAACACTCCAAGAAAATAAAATAAATAAGCAATTTTATACTTAATTTATTTACCAAATATTTACATTTCCTAATATTCAATTAATATTTAATTAAATATCTATCTAAAATATAGATTAATAAAGGATAATCATTAATGCAAGCAAAAAAAACAAACATACAAAATCTTGAAGGGCAATTGAGGATTTCCATTCGTGATGGCTATGTGGAAGGCGACGCTTTAAATTTAAACTCTCAAGATACTAACTACACTTGGAATGCTGAAAAAGGGGAATTGCTTATTCCTACCAGCATTGATAGTGCCGATATTTACAATATCTTAGATAACATCTCCCTTTCTACCACCACAAATGAAGTAGAAAAATTCATCGCTGTGGAGTATGTTTTTAAAGATGGCGAAATTTTATCCTTAGAAGAATATGCTCTGAATACAAGCAATGTGGATATAGAGGAAGTATCTACGGAAGAATTAATCCAAGAGCAACCTCTCTCTAATGAGCAAGTTCCTGATATATTCTTAAGTTTTGATTATGAAGAAAACCGCGGTGCCGATTTTTTAGAATCCTCAGTTGAAGAAAATTTCCTTTATGAAATTAATTTAAAAGAAAACGGTGAGATTTATAAAATCCTTAAAGATAGCTTTGAAGCCACCGATACCTTAGAAATTCATGGCATTAACCTTACTACAGATAAACTATCGCTGGAAGAATTCTCTAAGGAATTCGGTGATTCTTTCAATTACAGCGTATCTTATGGCGAAGATAGCTTAAATGTTAATATTCATGTGGACCAGCACGAATATAATGTGGTGCTGAAAGATGTAATGCCTGATTCCGATACCTCACTGGAAGATGTAATCCAAAATATCATCATCAACGGTGGCGACTATAAAATATAATGAGTAAAGCCGCAACAGATGAATTTATTTTTAATAAATTTTCTTTATGGTTAAATGAGGCGCATAAAGCCTACGAAAAACTAAACCTAGAAAATCATAATGCTTTTGCCTTATCCACCTGCGTTAATAATTTACCATCTAGCCGTATGGTTTTGCTAAAAGATTTCTCACATGATGGTTTTATTTTTTACACCAATGAGCAATCAAGAAAAGGACTGGAAATAGCGGTAAATCCTAATGTTGCCATGCTTTTTCATTGGAATCCTTTACATCGGCAGATTCGTATTGAGGGAGTTTGCGAAAAAGTGGATTCTTCCGTTTCTGACGCTTACTTTCAATCGCGCCCGTATTTATCTAAAATTGGTGCGCATGCCTCGCAACAATCACGCGAAATGGGCGGTATGGCAGAATTAATTAAAAATGTTGCTGTTTTTTCGGCAAAATATCCGCTGAATGTGCCGCGTCCAACCTATTGGCATGGTTATAACATAAATCCTAAAAAAATAGAATTTTGGGTGGAAAAAGCAGGCAGACTGCATATCAGAAAAGTTTATGAGAAAACCCAGCAAAATCAGTGGGTTGAAAAAATATTATTTCCTTAATAAATTGTTATCTTTATGTTATAATTTTTGCTTGTAGATAAGTGAGATTTCTAAATGCTTAAAAGAGTAGTTTTTTTTGCAATGCTTATATTTTTAAGCATTAATATTGTTCATATTGATAAAGCTCAGGCATGGAGCTTTGATTTCTTTGGCTTATTGCCACGTAGTGATAAGTTCTCCGATAGCTTTTTAGATGAATTCAAGCATGCTCTGCCAAATGCCGGCAGCCAAGATATCCGCACCCAAACCGCAATTTTCAGGGAAGCCTATTTTTTATTGCTGGATAATTATATTTACGAAATTAATGATGCAGAAAAAGAGAAAATTGCCAATAAAGCTAAGGAAGCCCTACGCACTGTCATAGACAAACTTACCATGGATAAAAAACCAATTACACCACAGGCAGTTATGGAAGGTGTGATGACCATTGTGTTTAACGATATAGACGCCCATACGGTGTTTATGTCCACCAGAAAGGCGGAGGAATTTCGGGCGAATCTCACAGGCAATCATAAGGGCATCGGGATTTTATTTAATTTTGATAAAACTAAAAATATGATTTACGTGGTGAAGGTGTTTAATCAGTCGCCTGCGCAAAAATCAGGCATATTAGATGGCGATTACATTAAAGCCGTAGACGGCAACACCATTGATCCTAAAGATTCCCTAGATAAAGTTTTAGATGCCATTAGAGGACCAAACGGCACTAAAGTGAAATTAACGGTTATTAGAGGCGATAAAACCTTTGATGTGGAAGTGATTCGCGGCGATTATTATGTGCCATCGGTGGAATCTCGCATTATTGATGGCAAATTCGCCTACATTAATATTAATAGCTTTAACCAAGATACCGCCTCGCTTTTCCGCTCAGCTATAAATTCGTTGCAGGTTAATAAATTGCAGGGGCTGGTGATTGATGTGCGTAATAACCCGGGTGGACTTTTAACCGCTGTGGTAATTATTGCCGATACTTTATTATCAGGCGAAACTATTGTCTCTATAAAAGGCAGAGATACTGCTAATAACCAGAGCTTTTTAGCTTTTAATGCCACACAGGTTCGTGAAGATTTACCAGTGGTTATCTTGATAAATTCAAGTTCAGCCTCTGCCAGCGAACTACTGGCAGGAGCCATGGCATTAAATAACAGAGCTACTTTAATGGGCGATTCCACATTCGGTAAATGGAGCGTGCAAAGTAGCTTCACATTGGCAGATAAAAGTATTTTTAATATTACCACACAACTATTTTATTCGCCGAAAGATGCTACCTTCCAAGGCACAGGGATTGCTCCTGATATTAAAATAATTGGTGAAAATCAAAAAACTTTTAGGGAGCGCGACTATAAAAATTATTTGAAAGTGCCTGATGTTTATAAGCGCAGTCCAAAATTACAATTGCAGGAAAAACAGTGTCCACCACAAGATAAGAAGGATTATGTTTTAGGTTGTGCAATTTTATTTTTACAGGCAAATGCCGATATAGCATTATTTAAAAATAAAGTTGGAAACAGGTAGGAGAAAAACCTTGCATTTGCATAAGTCTTTGAAAATAGAATATGCTTTATTATCAGTTTTTTTTACCGTGTATATTGCAGGGTCGTATATTACTCCGGTTTTGCCATCCATAGCGCAAAATTTTGATGAAAGTTTTGCTCGGCAAATGCTAATTACGCCATCGCTAATTGTGGTGCCTTTTATATTATTTTCTGCCATCCTTTTAAAGTTTTTTTCTAAAAAAACCTTGATTATCAGTGGGCTTACCCTTTATTGTATTTCAGGAATCGGCACATTTTTAAGTTTTGATTCCGGACTTTTGTTATTTTTCAGAAGCCTCTCGGGTGTAGCCGCAGGTTTGGTTACTCCCTATACCACCGCCCTAATTACCGATTATTACAAGGATGATAAAAAGGACGAAGTAATTTCTAAATCAGGAATTTCCAGCAATGTGGGCGGTATTGCTTTATTAGTTCTGACAGGATACTTAACTTCCATCTTTTGGCGGTTTGGCTTACTAATACCGATTGTTTGCCTACTACCCATGTATTTAATTTATACGCAGATAGAATCTAAAAGAAGAGCTGCCACCCATAAATATCCCTTTGTATTTGGCTTAATTTTTAAAAAAGAAATTTTCTATATTTGTATAGCTTATTTCTTAATTATGGTTTTTGTTTTTAATTATTTTGCCAGTATTTCTTTTGTGATTCGCAATCATAATTTAGGAAATTCCGTGCAATCGGGAATTGCCCAAAGTTTTTATATGCTGGCGGCAATTTTTTCTAATCTGCTACTAACAATTATCAAGAAAATTTCTTCTTATTTATTGTTTGCCATGCAGTTGCTTTTTGTGGCACAGGGATTTTTTACTCTTTACGATCATAACCTTAATATTACGGGAGTTTATTTTGCATCATTCCTTATTGGTATGGGCTACGGTGCATTTTTTAATTCCATGCTGAGCCTTGCCACTGCCTATACCAC
>JAISPM010000072.1 GCA_031274895.1 Alphaproteobacteria bacterium | reverse complement strand
CGATTACCATAAATTCTCATTGGCAGCTACAATTTTCGGCGGCGGCATGTCTTCAAGATTATTCACCGAAATTCGCGAAAAAAGAGGCTTAGCGTATTCTATCAATAGCTTCCTTAATGCCTTTGCCGATTGCGGCACCTTAGCTGTATCGGCAGGATGTTCACACGATAAAGCCACGGAAGTTATTAGTTTAGTGAAAGAGGAATTACAGAAAGTTGCAAGCAACATTGAAGATGGCGAACTATTACGGGCAAAAAATTTATTGAAAAGCTCCATTGTAATGGGCTTAGAAAGCAACTACAATCGTGCTTCAAACTTTGCCGGAAATATTTTAAACTTCGGCAAAATCAGAGATATCAACGAACTAATTAATAAAATTGAAACCGTAGACAAATCTGAAATTGTTAATATCTTCAATGGTTTGCTAAACTCACCTGAAACCATCGCCATTGTTAGTAATGCGGATATTAAGGGATTTTAGGAATACTTCGTGCAAGATAAATACTTTGGAATCAAGCCTAATCAAGAAAAAGCCTTATATCTAGCCAAAAGAGAAGTTGGTGTATTGGTTTATGACGCTGTTAATTTAGAAGGAATTAATTATACGCTCCCCGAGGTGCAAACCATTATTGACGGTATTACGGTGGGTGGTAAAAGGATTGCCGACCAACAGGTAGTAATTAATCAAAAAAATGCTTGGGATAAGCTATTTAATTTAGTTAAGACTGATAACTTTAAACTATCCAAAAAAACTGCTTGTGATATACATACTACAGCAGCATTCGAAGATGCTTTAGTTTATGGAGAATTTCGGAATGCTGCTGTAAAAATCGCAGGCACTAATTATTTGCCACCAAAGGCAGGTGAATTGGATAGTTTATTTAATGATATGGTTTTGAGTGCTAATAAAATTACAGATATATACGATAAAGCGATTTATGTTTTTTTAAATATGGCAAGAAATCAATATTTTTTTGATGTTAATAAAAGGACAGGACGTTTTATGATGAATGGGATTCTGCTATCTGCAGGATTTCCCATAATAAATGTAGCTGCTAAAGATAAACTAGAGTTTAATACCCTAATGCTGGAATTTTATGAAAGTGGAAATGTTGCAAAAATGAATGAATTCCTTAGAAAATCCATAGATAAAATTACCATAGAGTTTATGAATCATAAATAAATTAAGCCAATAAGCTCAAAAGAAAGAGACTATCTAAACCTCAATGACATGTTCACACCTGTGGCTAGATTGGTGTATGTCATAATTCAATTTAGATAGTCTCTTTCTTTTGAGCTTATAATCTAACCTTACTAATCTTCTATAAAGACTTACGGTTGTGCTGTAGCACCACCACTACCGGCAACAGGTGCGCCTGCATTAGGGTTAGCAGGTGCGGTTATCGCAGGGAGTGCCGCACTACCCTCAGCCTCACTTGCTGCATTCTCTTGGTTTAGCTGAGCATTTTCGTCTGCCTGAATATCTGCTTCAGAAACACCATCCTGAGCAGGCTCTTCAACCGGTCTTGGCGCAACGCGTCTTGGTCCACCATTTTCACCATTAGGATTCGGTCTTGCTTGCACATTACGAGTATTTTGGAAAAGATTACTTTCATCCACTCTCATAATAGTATCATCTCTTCTAACTTCCCTTTCTGCCGTGGTTTGTAAAAATGCAGGACTTTTAGTAGATGTGGTTGAATTTAAGCTATTTTCTAAATCGGTTCTGGAATTATTAGCTGCCAAAACATTTTGTCTTTCCAGCTCTTTATATCTTGCTAACCATTGTAAAATATTTCCTTTGCTGGCATTAAAAACATTTACCGGTATATTACCTTCAAAGCGCGAAATAATCATAAAGATTTCATTTTCAGGAATATCATCCACATATCTGCGCTCAATAATTAATCTTCTTTTATTTCTATAAAGAAAATCGGTAACTGCTTGAGCATAAATGGTTTTTTCTAACTTCATTTCTCTATCAAACATAGTTTTTAAATTAGAGCCATTCACATACATAATAATTATAGCATCTTGATCTTTAGGAACTCTTGATACAAAAGATCTTAGTAATTCTTTATGGGATGAATATAAATCAGCATTGGAATAATCGGTTCTTTGCACATCATTCGTTGCTAAATCTAAAAAATGCTCCGGACTATTTCTTAAATTAATAAAAGTAGTCGGTTGTTCTTGACCTTCCGGTAATAACCCTAAAACCCTACCGGTTTTATCTCTTTTCACATTAATTTTTAACACAAGCATATTAATACCATACAGATTTTGCTCCGTATCTGGCTTAAACATTGTGGTAGCATCTAGAATCGCTTCTCTTTTATTTCTTTTGAGATTTTGCTTAATTTCTTCTTTAGTATTATTAACCTGCGCATCTGCAGATATACCTTCTTCACCTGCAGCACCTACTCGTTGCCCGGGTAGCGGGACTTGCCCTGTATTTGGCGCACCTGCAATATCGTCAAAAATAACCTGACCGCCTGATACTCTATCCGCAGACTTTAAGTAATTTGGTAGTAATAAAAATACTGCCAACAATGGTATATAAAATAACTTAGATTTAAACATGCCTCTAAAATTCCACCATAATAATGTATAAATTCCTAATTTATAGTTTAGCAAAAAAAATATATTAAGTAAATATTAAATTTGATAAAAGATTAATATCTATTGATTTTTAATGAAGTTATATATAGATAATGAATCCAGCCCTGCCAGTTGCTTCTGCTCAGCAATTGTAGCCTGTTCTATAAAGGTAGGGGCTACCGATAGATTTCTAAAATTAACATCTTGCAGTAGATTATGCTTAGTTAAAACTTCCAAAACCAATCCTGCAAAAGCCTTGCCATAGCCTTCTTCCACCGTAATTAAGGTTTTATGATTTTTGGCTAAAGTAATAATTAATTCCTCATCAAGTGGACGTGCAAACTTCGCATCCGCCACTGTGATAGCAACGCCATCTTTTTTTAATAAATCACTCGCCGCCAAAACTTCATGTAAAATTTCTCCAATGGAAAGAACTGCAATATTTTCTCCTTGCTGCACTACCACACCTTTTCCTAAAGTGAGCGGAAAATCAAGAGCTTCGTTATTTTCATACTTTGCCTTAGAAAACCGCATGAATGACGGCTTATCATTTATTTCACTCATTAAATCCAGCATTTTAGGAATATCACTACCCACTGAAGGTGCCATAAAAACGATATTAGGCAAAGGTAAAAACATAGTATAATCTAAAAGACCATGATGAGTGGCTCCGTCTGCTCCCACAAAACCGCCTCTATCCATAACAAAACGCACAGGCAGACTAGATATTGCCACATCATGCACCACTTGGTCGTAGGCTCTTTGCATAAATGTTGAATATATACATACAAACGGTTTTAATCCTGCGATGGCAAGACCTGCCGCAAAAGTTGTAGCGTGCTGCTCAGCTATACCCACATCAAAAAATCTGTTAGGATAAGCCACTTCAAATTTATCAAGTCCGGTTCCTGTAGGCATTCCTGCGGTGATTGCCACTATTTTATTATCTTCCGAGGCTTTTTTTATCAATGCCTGCGAAAAAACTGCAGTATTAGATTCGCCTGACACTTTATCAGCCTTTTGCATCGCTCCCTCTACGCCATGCAAACAATCACGCGCCACTTCTGCTGCTCCATGCCCCTTCCCTTTTTTGGTAATAACATGCAGCAATATGGGCTTTGTGGAATTATCATCTTTAATATTTTCTAACACTTCAACCAGTGTTTCTATATCGTGTCCATCTAACACACCAACATAAGAAAAACCAAGGGCTTCAAAAATATTTGCCTCTTTAGTGAGGCGGGTGAAAGAATCAGCTTTTTCCACCAAAAAACTCAATGGAGACGGCAATTTATCGGCAATATTATTATGCAGTAAGTCTTTAATATACGAAAAAGGCGTGGAAGATTTTATTTTCACAAAATACTTACTCAGCGCACCTTGAGGCTTAGAAATAGACATTTCGTTATCATTCAACACCACAATCATTTTAGATTTCAAACTACCCGCATGATTCACACCCTCAAGAGCCATACCACTGGCAATGGAGGAATCACCGATTACAGAAATCACATGCGCCCCCTTGCCCTGCATTTGTAAGCCTAATTTTAAACCCAAACCGCTGGATACCGATGTAGAGCTGTGTCCACCAATAAAAGGGTCGTAGATACTATCCTGTGGAGCTGAAAATCCTGAAATTCCGTCTTTTTGGCGCAATGTGCTAAATTTGTCTTTGCGTCCGCTGAGAATTTTATGCGTGTAAGATTGATGCCCAATATCCCACACTAATTTATCGACGGGAAAATTAAACACACGATGCAGAGCTAGTGTTAGCTCAACTGTTCCCAGCGATGACCCTAAATGTCCGCCCGTATGGCTAACTGAATTTATAATAAATTCCCGAATCTCTTGGGCTAAAATTTCTAATTCAGCAACACTTAAAGACTTCAAATTAAAATTTTCGTTGATTTTATTAATGTATTTCATAGCTCTCCGCAACAATAAACTCATTAATATACGTTAAATCTTCCAGTTTTAGTTCTTTTAATAAATGTCTAGAGGAAGAATCCAGTTCTTTTAATTTATTTAGAGCTTTATCTCTGCCCCAAACACTAACTATACCATCGTTATCCTTAATATCATCAACAATCTGATACATCAAACCTAAATTTTCACCATATTCCGCCAGTTTATTTTGAAAATTTTCATCGCCATTTGCTAAAATAGCCGCTATGTGTGTGCAAAGGCTAATTAATTTTGCGGTCTTCAGCATATGAATTAATTGGAAAGATATGTTATCTGCTTCCATACCTTTAGCCTTTTCTAAATCAAACATTTGTCCGCTGATAAGATTCTTTGCCCCTACTGTTTCTGCCACCTGATTAATAACTTGTAATTTAACTTGTGGGTCTAATTCAAGATTATTAGATGACAACAAACGAAAAGCCTCGGTTTGTAAAGCATCGCCTGTCAAAACAGCGGTAAATTCATTAAATTTAATGTGGGTTGACGGAATACCACGACGAGTATCATCATCATCCATACAAGGTAAATCGTCATGAATAAGTGTATAAGCATGCAGCATTTCAATACACGCACCCACATAAAGCGCAGTATCATCCTTCACACCTAATTTTTGTGCGATAGTATAAATTAAATACGGACGAAATTTTTTACCACCGCCTATCGTAGCATAGCGCATAGCTTCCTGTAAATTTTGCGATGGAATACCTGCAGAGAAAAAACTTTCAAATAATTTATCTATTTTTAATGCTACACTAGACATTTCATTGTTTATATCAAACATTAATTAATTTTCCCTACCCTTTCATAAGGTTTGGTTATGTCTGTCTATGATAATTAAATCTGAATTATGACATCACTAGATTTATCCACAAGTAGGAGCATGTCATTGAAGATTTAACTATCATAGGCAGACACAACCTTCACACTTTTTCAACCTCGATTCGTGCTTTTTCCAGCACTTCCTGCGCATATTCCGCTAAAATTTTACCGATTTTATAAAATTTAATACTATCTTCTAGGCTGGTTTCACCTTTTTCTTGTAAACTAACAATCTCTTCCAACTGCTGATAAATCTCCTCAAAGGTAAGGTTTAACTTATACAGATCTTCTTTTGAGGAAATTTTTTTAATATCAATTTTCTTCACTTACTTAGCCTTCGGTAATTCCACACGAATATGCAACTCGCGCAAATGCTTCATTTTCGCTTCGGTCGGAGCATTCATCATTAAGTCTTCCCCGGTTTGTGTTAATGGGAAAGCAATAATTTCACGAATGTTAATGGAATCAGTTAGCAGCATTACGATTCTATCAATGCCGGGAGCCGAACCACCATGCGGAGGCGCACCGTATTGGAAGGCATTAAACATACCTGCGAAGTTTTTCTCAATTTCTTCCTTGCCATATCCTGCGGTTTCAAAGGCTTTCACCATAATATCAGGTCTATGATTACGAATCGCACCACTTGATAATTCTATACCATTACAAACAATATCATATTGATAGGCTAAAATATCTAAAGGATTCATAGTGGTTAAAGCCTCAAGTCCACCCTGCGGCATGGAAAACGGATTATGCGAGAAGTCTACCGCTTTGGTTTCTTCGTTAATTTCATACATTGGGAAATCTACAATTAGGCAAAACTTAAAGACATCTTTTTCAATAATATCCAATTCTTCGGCGATTCTTGTTCTGGCTAATCCTGTGAATTTAACATCTTTAAAATCGCCGGTTTCTTTACCGCAAATAAAGAATACGCTGTCGCCGTTTTCGGCACCTGTCTGTTGCTTAATTGTCACGATTCTCTCTGCACTTAATTTAGAGGCGATTGGTCCTTTAGTGCTGCCGTCAGTATCAAAAATAATATAGCCCAGTCCACCCTGACCTTCTTTGCGCGCCCATTCGTTCAGTTTATCAAAGAAACTTCTCGGCTGACTTGCTGCATTTGGCACACGAATACCACGCACAAAATTTCCTTTTTCTATCATACTTGCAAATAAGGAGAAATCGCTACCTTTGAAGGCTTCGGTGGTATCCACAATTACCAATGGATTTCTTAAATCAGGCTTATCAGACCCATATTTAAACATACTTTCACGGTAAGGAATGCGAATAAAAGGCAATGGCGAAACTTTTTTGCCGTTAGCGAATTCACTAAAGGTGGAATACATTACATCTTCAAGAACTTTAAATACATCTTCCTGCTCCACATACGCCATTTCAAAATCTAACTGATAAAATTCGCCGGGAGTTCTGTCAGCACGAGCATCTTCATCGCGGAAGCAAGGGGCGATTTGGAAATATCTATCGAATCCTGAGGTCATCAGTAATTGCTTAAATTGTTGCGGAGCCTGCGGCAGAGCATAAAATTTCCCCGGATGTTTGCGTGCAGGCACTAGGAAATCTCTTGCGCCTTCGGGAGAGCTTGCCGTTAAAATAGGCGTTTGCATTTCTAAGAATCCTAAGGATTCCATTTTTCTGCGGATAAAAGAAATAATTTTTGAACGTAATATAATATTATTATGGGTTTTTTCGCGGCGTAAATCTAAAAAGCGATATTTCAGGCGAATATCTTCAGGAGAGTTATCGTCTTCATTTACAAGGAAAGGCAATACTTTTGAAGGATTTTCCATTAAAAATTCCGCAATTTTTAACTCCACCATACCTGTTTTTAAATCAGCATTGATGGTGTCGTCAGTTCTTTTAACTACCTCTCCAACTACAGTTATCACCGATTCGGTTCTTGTATCTTGCACCTTATCAAAAAGTGGCGAATCGCTGTCAATTACACATTGGGTAACTCCATAGTGGTCTCTTAAGTCTATAAAAACAAGGCTGCCGTGGTCTCTTTTCCGCAACACCCAACCCGAGAGTTTAACTTTTTCTCCGATATTTTTTTCGCTTAATTCCCCACAATTATGAGTCCTGAATTTGTGCATTTTTTTTACATCCTGCTTAGTTATTAAAAGAATTTCTTAATGTTATTATAATTCCATGTTAAATTTTAGTCCAATACAATTTTATATCTTTTTTAATATATCAGGTAGACAAAATAAAAATTTTATACTACATAGTTAGTGTATTATTTTTAATAACCAACTTTTTAGAGGAATTACAATGGATAAAGATATTTCTTACTTCGATGCTATTACTGCCATCAACATCAACAACGGCGTTGTGAAATTAATCATGGGCAACCAAGATGCTTCTGCTCCGGCCGATAGCAAAACTCAAAATCTTCCAGTAGCTACTAAAACTATCGCATTACCTGTAAATACTTTTATTTATGCGTTAGCAGTATTTACAAACGATCCTAAAAACCAAGATATGATTGCTAAAATGCAAGAAGCTGCCGGCTTAACTAAAGCTGAGTAAGGTCTACGGGTGTAAAATTCCCCTTCTTTTAGAAGGGGTGGCTCCGTAGGAGACGGGGTAGTGGAATCAACCCTAATTTTAAACACATGAAAATTTTTAAGAATCTTTCACCGCTTAATTTCATATCAGGGCTTAAACACTCTAAGGATTTATTCGCCTCCATGGGAGCAGGATTTATCCAGTTGCGTGATAATATTCGCCTTTATAACATCCATAAAAAAACTTACAAAAATTTAAAAGATTTAAATTGTCCCTTAGAAAACATGCAGGAAAGCTACATGTTTATGGAGTCCTCTCACTTAGAAGTATTTCCTTTCCATGGGATTATGATAAAAAATGCCCATCGCCTGCTGGATAGTTTTCCGATTATCACTGCCCTTGATGATGATGCCGAATCGCTCCAAGACCTCCAAAAAATGTTTGAAGGAACCTTTTGCCGAATCCAAACACAAAATTTTGATATTAATAACTTAGATTCGCTCCCGACTAAAAAGTTCGGTTCAATTTCTTTGAATTTCGCACTGGATAGAATCGAATCAAACCGTGAAGACTTCATGGTAAAAATGAAGAATCTTCTAACCGACGGCGGAATTGTTTTTGGCATATCTGCTCCTTACTTAGGATTACACCACAAAAAAAACGCCCTGCAATTTATAAAACATAAAAATGACACTGGTGAATGGCATAACCTAGATTTTTCTGCGAACGAGCTGCAGCGAATCCTAAAAAAACATTTTGACCAACATGGCATTTTCCATGTGGGTTCTTGTGTTATTTTTAGAGGCATTATTAACAAAAAAATTCCCGACCTTTCTGCACACCGTCCCACTTTAGAAAGCCTGCGTGGCAAACATTTAAAAATTCAGCCGGAAGACTTCCACAAGTGGGTTGGAAAACTTGATAAGTTTAAAAAGTAAACTTGATATATATCAAATCGTATCATAACTAAGCTATTTGTTGCCTTTCAAACAACTATTAATAATTTATTAACATTCTTTTATAAATGTGCTATATTTTTAATAGTGCGGGTAGCACTATTACACTTATTAACTAACAGGATAACAAAATGCTAAAAAAATCTCTCGGTATAATTGGTGCTGGCTTATTGATTAGTTCAGTGGCAGGCGCAACAGAAATCTACAATAACGATGGCACCACGGTGGCATTAACAGGAACCATAAAATTTGGTTATGTTTCTAATAATTCTCGTCTTCCAAACGATAAAGCACATTTAAGCAGTTTTGCTTTCGTTGACGAAACTTTAGATAAAACTTCAAAACTAGGTATTAGTGGTAGCAGACAAGTAAGCGACGATATGAAAGTTTTCGCTGCCTACGAATGGGCAATGAATCCTTTGGCGAATCCGAACGATGGTTCTGATGCCGGTTATATGACTCCACGTTTCGGTTATGCAGGGTTAGATCATACAACTTATGGTAAAATTTCCTTCGGTAAACAAAACGGTGTTTATAAAGATGTTGCTTCTTTCACCGAAAAATTTGATGTGAGCGGTTCTTTAGGTGGTTTAGCAGTTACCTCAGGAAAAATATTTGGAGCCGGTGATTTAGGCGCATTTACCGGAACAGGTAAAGCCGATGCTTCTGCACAATACCGTAAAAAGTTTGGACCTGTGGCTTTAGGTTTACAATATCAAGCTCACGGCACAAACAATCAAATTGCCACTTTAAATAATGCTCCTACTCCAATGATATTGGATAGAGATTTATCAGCAGGTATTTCAGTTGTATCCGATATTATGCAAGGTCTGAAAGGCGGTATAGCTTTTAACTATGCTAAATTAGATATAACCGGTATGAGCGGTGAAAAAGTAGACAGAATGGATGGCGTAATTGGAGCAGTTTACGATAAAGATGGCTTTACGTTGGCTTTAACAGGTTCGTATAACACTAACTACTTCCAAAAATTAAGTTTGTCAACTGATATGAAAGACGGCACTCAATCAATGGGGCAAGAAAGTTTTATTGCCTATAGAATGAACAGCGAACAATTATTCGTAGGAAATAACTATATGCATACAACTTACGATGCTTCAAATAAAGGTAATACCATAGATGCTAACATATTAATAGTTGGATACAGACATCACTTTACTCCTGCTGCTTATGTGAGTTTAGAATACTCTTATGACTTAAGAAGTGAAAATGCTATAAAATTATCAACAAATAATCGCAACAAAACCATGGTTGGTGCAATTATTAAATACGACTTCTAAATATTATTTCTCCCTCACCAACGAGGGGGAATATATTTATGGTAAATATGGTAGTAGAATTGGAACAAGAGCTTTATTAGTTGAATTATGGCGAAACAAGATAACTCCGTCTTGCGTATCACGCCATTGAAACTAATAAAGCTCTTGTTCCAATTTTTCATATTACATCCGATTCGCAAATTTATAAAAAAACAAAATATATTACAACCAAGCTATTCTTTGCTTTTTCAACAAAATTGAAAAATTTATTAACATTTTATTAATTTTTCCGCTATTATATTAACTACTACTATTTTTAAATATTTTTATTTTTAAAGGAGAAAGTTGATGTTAAAAAAATCTTTAAGCGTTCTTGCTTCAAGCTTGTTAATAGCCGGAGTAGCCAGTGCAACAGAACTATACAACCAAGACGGCACTACTTTTTCCGTGGGTGGTCGTTTAGATATTGGTTATCAAACTGCTACAAATAAAAAAAATGATCATGGTCTTTATGATGGACAAATTCATACTGTAAACGGTCAAGGGAATGGTTCAAGAATTAACTTTGGCGGAACCAGACAAATTAATGACGATTTAAAAGCCTTCGGTTTGGCAGAATGGGGTTTTGATCCAAATGTATCAGGCGGGGCTTATTGGAATAATCGTTTAGGTTATGCTGGATTCGAACACACAACTGCAGGAAAAGTAGCTTTTGGTAAACTTTGGGGCGTTTATTACGATGTAGCCGGATTTACTGATCAATTTATAGCCAGTGGTGGTGATGCTCACTATATTACTAAAATTAATGATTTTAAAGGTGATTTCTCCGGCTTAACCAGAGCAACCTCTGCCCTTAGATATGACAAAAAATTAGGACCTGTGGCTTTAGGTTTACAATACCAAACTCAAGAAAATGGTGATGGCATTGTATCTAGAGATTATATTAACAGAAAATATTCTTTTGGTGCGTCAGTAGTAGCAGATGTAGCAACCGGAGTTAAAGTAGGTGTTGCCAGCAACTATTTAGCTGTAACCGATAAAATGAATGAAGCTATGGGTATTAGCAGAAATGCCAGTATGTCTTCTAATATATTAGGGGTGTCCTATACTTCTGATATGTTTGACTTTGCTTTAACCGGTTCATATACTATCAATAACAATGCCGGAACAAATAAATCTGACACCATTGGTCAAGAAGCCTACATTGGTATTAAACCTATCGCCCAAACTTTAGCTTATGTGGGTAATAACTTCCAAACTACTTCTTACTCAGATGACTTAGCCGGAAATAAAAAAGATAGCACCACAGAGCAAAATTATGTATCCGTTGGAGCTAAATATTTCTTCTCTAAACAAGCAACTGTTGGAGCTGAATATAAATATGATTTAAGAAATAAAGATACTATTGCTAAATCTAAAAACGGTGTCAATGGTAGCCAAGTATCTGCTAGAATTCAATACTACTTCTAGTCTTGAGCCTAGTTTAACTTAAACTAAATCAACCCGCTTTTGGCATACTGAAAGCGGGTTTTCCTTTTTTTTATAGATTGCACTTTGCCATTTAATAAGGTATTATTTTTTCATAGTTTCAATGGAGATGTAAATCATGAACGGACAAATTATTGTAAGTAATAATATAATAAATATTTGTAAAAAAGCCCTTTTAGTGGTAGCTGGGGCGTTGGTGCTGAGTTTAAGCTCACACATTTATATTCCAACTTATCCTGTGCCGTTTACAATGCAAAGTCTTATGGTGCTTTTTATAGGATATACATTAGGTAGCAGGCTTTCGGTTTACTCGGTTTTAGCCTATATTGCAGGCTCCATCGTAGGCTTACCTTTAATTGGCGCAACTATCGTAGGGTTGGCGGTATTCACTCTACCATCTTTTGGATATATTATCGGATTTATTTTTGCCGCCTATATAGCAGGATTAGCTAAAAATAATGGCAGAGATAAAAAAATCATCACTACAATTTTACCAATTGTCGTAGCTCATCAAATAATTTTCGTGTTTGGTGTGTTGTATTTATCGTATTTTTTAGGAAGTCTGCGTGATGGTTTTATCTATGGATACCTACCATTTATGGGATTCGACGCAATAAAAATTACTATTGCCGTGTTAGGAATTAATGTGATTTCAAGATTCCGCAATACCCACTAAGCTGGGATTAGCAAATAAGCTAGCAGGATGGCTACCCATTTCACCCTCGGGAATATGGGTTTCGCCGTAATAGGTAAGCCATCTTGCATCTAATTTCTTGCTGATATGATTATTAAATGTTATGGGATGTCTAGAAAACGGATTGTTATCTCCTAAAACCTCAAAAGCTCTAATAATTAATTCGCTGCAATAGATAGAATCCTCGCTATCAATGAAGTCAAAATTATATTCTTTATTGAGATAAGATTTCGCACAACGCAATACCGAATCAATCTCCGCCGCAGATAGCTCAAAATTTAATCTTTTAACATAAATTTTGCCATGCATGAAGTCTGTCGCAGAGCTAATTACCACACCGCTTTTATTAGCCTCAATGATAAACTTATCATCTAAAACCAGTCCTACATGATTAATTAGAGTATCGCCATAATTTAGTCCACACTCGGCAATTAAAGTATCCAGTGGTGTTTCAGCAGTATAGCGAAAAATTATATCAAGTGGTTGTAGTTTTCTCATAATTTCCAAAAATAATATATACATGCTATACTATATATTTTAAAAATGGATAAAACTATGAAAAAAAATATTTTGGTATGTATTGCTGGCGGAATTGCGGCGTATAAAACTCCAACAATCGTCTCGCAATTGTTGCAAATGGATTTTGAAGTAGAAGTTGCCATGACTAAAGCAGCAGCAGAGTTCATCAGTCCTATGGTATTTGAAGCCCTCACAGGCAAACCTACACACACGGATTTATTCAGCAATCCTTTGGCACATATTAATTTAGGCAAAAAAGCGGATGTAATCTTGGTAGCTCCTGCCACACTTAATATTGTTGGTAAAGTAGCGTCAGGACTAGCTGACGATTTAATTACCTCCATTATTTCTGCCTACAGTGGAGATGTCTTTTTTGCCCTAGCAATGAACGATAATATGTATATGAATCCTATTTTGGAAAAAAATATTAATTATTTGAAATCTTTGCAGAAGTATCATTTTATAGAGGCAGATTCGGGGCATTTAGCTTGCAATACTAATGGCGTGGGCAGACTGAAAAAAGAAAGTGAAATTGTGCAAGTGATTGAGGATTATTTTTACAAAAAATCACATCCACAAATTTTGGCAGGTAAAAAAGTGGTAATTACCGCAGGTAGAACTAAGGAATATTTAGACCCTATCCGTTATATCAGCAATGATTCCACAGGAACCATGGGACATGCAATAGCTAGGGTAGCAAAAAATTTAGGAGCCGATGTCAGTTTAATTATTGGTGAAAATCATTTGCCTCCTATCGCAGGAACTAAAACTCTCAATGTTATAACCGCAGAACAAATGTATCAGGCAGCATTGGCAGAATCTGCAAATGCCGATGTGCTAATTTTTTCCGCAGCGGTGAGTGATTATAAATTTATGGAAACTCACACACAAAAGCTCAAGAAAACAGGCAACAGTCATATATCTTTTGAAATGCTGGAAAACATTGATATTGCCGCCGCTTTAGGTCAAAACAAGGGCAATAGAATCCATGTGGGCTTTGCTTTAGAGTCTGAAAATCTGCAGGAAAATGCCATGAAAAAAATTATTTCTAAAAATCTTGATTTTATACTGGGCAACTCTCCACAAAATTTAGGGTCAACAAGTGGTGAATTCCATTTAATCAATAAAAATGGTGAAAGCACAAACTTGCACGGCGATAAGTCAGCGGTAGCTTTGGAAATATTTCAACATATTATTAAAAATCCTTAAAATTCCCCTTCTGGAGCCTTCAGCAGGGGTGGCTCCGAAGGAGACGGGGTAGTGGAAAAATATATTAAATAAAGAGGGTTAAATGTTAATTGGTCTAATTGCTTTAGGGTGTTTGGCATTTTTTTTATTGCTTTGGAATGGGGCAATTCTAAAAGCAAACAAACAATTAAATAATCAATGCGAAAAAATGCAAAGCGAGATTAATCAAAATGCTAAATATTTAGGACGTTTAGAAGTTATAGAGGCTAACAATAATCGCCTATTGCAAGAGAATAAAGAATTGCAAGATTATATCTCAGAGCTTTCTAAGCAGCTCACTGCTCTAGAAACCAGAGAAGAAGCCCTTCTGGAAAAAGAAAAAAGCATAAGGGTTGAGTTTGATAACATCGCCCGCAAAATTTTGGAAGATAACACGAAAAAACTTTCCGAGAGTTCTTCTTTAAAACTGCAGGATGTGTTAAATCCTTTTCGTGAAAAACTCAACGAATTTCATAAAAAAGTTGATGATGTTTATGTGAAAGAAGAAAAAGAACGCTACTCGTTAAAGGAAGAAATCAAAAGACTGGTGGAAACCCATGAAAGTTTACACTCACAGGCGGAAAATCTTGCAAAAGCACTCAAAGGCGATAATAAACTGCAGGGTAATTGGGGTGAAATTCAACTATATAATATTTTAGAGCAAAGTGGTCTGGTGGCTGGTGTCGATTATGTTTCCCAAGGTAGAGGTCTAGGTTTATTCAGCGACGATGGCGATAGACAAATGCCCGATGTCATTGTTAATTTGCCAGAAAATAAACATATTATTATTGACGCTAAAGTTAATTTACTGCATTATGAAAGCTATATCAATGCGATTGATGAAGAAAAAGAGGAGCATTTAAAACTCTTCATATCTTCCATTAAAGAGCAAATTAAGAACCTATCAGGTAAGGCTTATCAAAGCAATGAAGCCTTAGGAAGCCCAGACTTCACCATGATGTTTATGCCCATAGAAAGTGCGTATACGCTGGCAATTTTAGAAGATGCCACACTGCATAATTTTGCTTGGAGTAAAAAAATTATTTTGGCAAGCCCAAGTGTTTTATTTGCCATGCTGAAGAGTGTCGCTTATGGAATTTCTAATGACCGCAAAAATAAAAATATTGAAGAAATCCTTCGGCAAAGCTCCGGTATGTATGATAAATTCGTAGATTTTGTAGGAGACATGGAGGAAATTAATAAAAGCATCAATAAATCGCAGGAATCCTATAGTTTAGCCATGAATAAGCTATCCACAGGTAAGGGAAGTTTAGTTGCTAGAGTAGAAAACATTAGAAAACTGGGGCTGACTCCTAAAAAAAGATTAAAAGCACAGGTGGAGGAAATTGAAGAAACCCTTGAGTTGGAAAATTAATGAAGCATTCTTCCTTTATAAGTTTTGATGGCGAAAAAATCCATTATTCCATTTGGGATGATGTTAAAAATCCTAGGTCGGTTTTACAAGTAATTCATGGCATGGCAGAACATGGCGGGAGATATCACGATTTTGCTACCTATTTAAATGCTCATGGTTTTATTGTTTACGCTACCGACCATCGCAGTCATGGTAGAAGCGCAAAATCTCTAGAAGATATTGGCTATGTGGGCGATAAGGGCATTTTTAAAATGGTTGGAGATGAAGAAATTTTTAGCAACATAATTAAAGCAGAACATCCTGATTTACCATTTTTTCTAATGGGGCATAGCATGGGTAGCTTCATTTTGCAAAAGTA
>JAISPM010000060.1 GCA_031274895.1 Alphaproteobacteria bacterium | reverse complement strand
TAAAGCATTGGGTCCACTTGAACGGTCGTCGCTTGGGTCGCCGGGGATGGCAAAAACTTCCCGCCCTTGGTCTAGGGCTTCTTTAGCAGTTATCATGCTGCCGGAATTTTCAGCCGCCTCTACAACTAAAACGCCTCTACTCATGCCTGAAATTATACGGTTTCTTTTAGGGAAATGATAAGGCAACGGCGAGGTGCCGATTGGGAATTCTGAAATTACCGCACCATGTTCTACAATGCTCTCATAGAGTTTTTTATTTTCCCTAGGATATATCACATCTACACCACATCCTAAAACCGCCACAGTGCCTTTGTTAAGTGCGCCTTCGTGGGCGGCGGTATCAACTCCGCGTGCCATGCCTGATATTACTAAAAAGCCGTTTTCGCCTAATCCTTGGGCTAAATTAAAGGCATTTTGTTGTCCCAAAATGGAGGCATTACGGGTTCCCACAATGGCAATCGCCGACTTTTTAAGGAGTTTAACATTGCCCTTAACAAATAATACGGGCGGATAGTTTTCTATTTGTCGCAGCAGCGGTGGATACGAATCCTCAGTGTAATTTACAATTGTAATATTGTTTTTGGCAGCCAGCTCAATTTCTGCTTCTGCCACACTGGGTGGCGCAATATTAAGCGGCTTTTTCGCATTATTCATAATTGAAGATATACTCTCAATCGCCGCAGTGGCATTGCCGTAATCTTCAATTAAGCGCGCAAAAGTAAGCTCGGTTATGCGCGGTGTTCTTATTAACCTTATAATGTCTATTAAGTTTTTATCAAAGTTCTGCTTCATCATGCGATTCGTGAATCTTCTATTCTTTCTATCTTTAATTATTATAGTTATATTTATGATACATGCAACCTTAGAGGAATTTTTATTTTTTGTATAGCTAATTTTACGGCGGATAAATTTTATTGAATAAAACCAATTTTCATATTGTGAAACAAATAAAAATGTTTTATAATGAAAGTAAGATGATAGAATCTTTTGGGGAGTTAGTTATGAGTGTTAATTTAATTATAGTTTTTGTATATTTTGTTATTACTATACTTACGGGCTTTTTATTTCAAAAAATCAGTCATACCAGCATTTCAAGTTTCTTTCGGGGTGGTGGAAATATGGCTTGGTGGATGGTAGGAACCACCATCTTTATTGTGCAGTTTTCTGCAGTTACGTTTACAGCTCATGCAGCGAAAGCATTTTCCGATGGTATAACCATTTTGGGGATTTTTATTGGGAATATCGGTGGATTTGTGGCATCTTATTACTATTTTGCCCACAGATATCGTCAAACACGGGTAGATACAGGTGGTGAAATTGTTCGGGCGAGATTCGGTAAAGCCAACGAGCAATTTTTCGTATGGATGAATGTGCCAAGCTCACTCATTAGTGCAGGACTTTGGTTAAATGGGCTAGCGATTTGCGTATCTGCCGTGTTAGGATGGGATATTCCTACGACAATTTTAATCGCAGGTATCGCCGTAACCGTGCTGTCGGTAATGAGCGGTGCGTGGGGTATTGTGGCGTCAGACTTCATTCAAGGCATTATTATTATGCTTATCTCGCTGATACTGGCGATTGTGGCTTTGTATCATGTGGGTGGCATTAGCAACATGGTTACCCATTACCCGGGTAATTTCATACTTGGTGAAAATATGAACTTTCCGGCTATTGTGGTTGGAAGTTTTATATTTTATTTTTTAAAACAAAATTTATCCATTAACGGTATGATGCAATCTTACCGTTTTTTAAATGCCCGTGATAGCGTTTCGGCTCGTAAGGGTGCAATTATGGCGGTTATTCTAATGATTTTCGGAACATTCATTTGGTTTATTCCGGCTTGGAGTGCGGCAAGTTTAATTCCCGATGCCGCAACTGTTTATGCCGATACCATGGGTAGCCGTGCAAAAGAAGCAATCTATGTGGTGTTCGTTGATAAATATATGCCTGTGGGAACACTGGGGCTTTTCGCAGTGGTGCTTTTTGCAGCAAGTGTATCTTCTATGGATAGTGCAGTGAACACTAACGCCGGTTTGATTATGAAAAGTTTTTATCAACCGGTTATTCGTAATAATAAAGCCGGTGGCAGAGAAATGCTGCAAATGAGCTTAATCATAAGTGCAGTAATGGGGGCATTAACGATTTTAATCGGTCTTTTTTACGATTCCATGCGGAATCTTACGCTTTTTGACCTTTTCTTAAAGGTAACCGTGTTAACGCAAATGCCGCTGCAAATTCCACAATTCTTTGGCATGATTACTAAAAAAACTCCTGATTGGTCTGGCTGGGGAACTACTTTGTTTGGCTTCTTTGTATCTGTGGTTATTACTTTAGTTATTCCTATTAAAGCCTTAACAGGAGCTTTTGGATTAGAACTTACAGGACGTGAATTAGCCGATTTAGACATTATGTATATGGTAGCAGCTCATGTTTTCTTAACTACAGGATTCTTCTACTTTACAACTCTTTTCTATAAAGACCCGCAAGGCGAAAGAAAATCTCAACTTGGCGAATTTTATGAAAATTTAGCTACTCCGGTTGTGCGTATAAATGATCCTGAGGTTGAAAAACTGGATGTTGAACAACGTAAACGCGTAGGTTTCTTGGTTCTGCTTTCAGGCTTCTTCTTCTTCCTGCTTGTGTTGGTGCCAAATCCGATGTGGGGCAAATTAATGTTCTCAGGCAGCGGTTTATTGATTATGTTAGTAGGTTGGTTAATGTTCCGCAACAGAAAAAACAATGCAGTTAAGGAGTAAAAAATATGAATAATCAACAAGAAAACTTGCTTAATGAACTGTATGATAAATTGGTCGTAAAAATGGAATCTCAAGTCCAGCGTATGGGGGGAATATTCCCCTATAGCGCAGTGGGTGGCAAATATACCGATAGGGGAGCTGAAAATATTTTCTGGTGGACGAACAGCTTTTGGAGCGGTATTTTGTGGCAAATGTATAAAGCCACAGGCAACGATATTTTTAAAAAACAAGCCGAAAATAACGAGTTGCGGCTGGACGAATCCTTTGATAAGTTCTATGGCTTACATCATGATGTAGGTTTTACATGGCTTCATACTGCGGCTATTAATTATCGGCTGACCAATAATGAGCGATCGCTTAACCGAGCCATGCATGCTGCTACCCTTTTAGCAGGTAGATTTAACCCGGTTGGACATTTTATTAGGGCGTGGAATAAACCTTTTAACGGAGGAGATACCACAGGCTACTTAATTATTGATTCCATGATGAATCTGCCGCTTTTATACTGGGCAAGTAAGCAAACGCAAGACCCAAGATTTGAGTTTATAGCTGCTGCCCACGCCAACACAGTTAAAACAAAAATGTTGCGCGAGAATGGTTCCCTCGCGCACATTGGCAATTTTGATGCTTACACAGGAGAGTTGATAGAAACTCCTGCGGGTCAGGGTTATGCGGCAGGGAGTGAATGGAGTAGGGGGCAGGCATGGGGGCTTTATGGCTTTGCCCTTAGCTATCGCCACACGAAAAATTTAGAATATTTAGATATTGCACAAAAAGTTGCGGCTAATTTTATTAGTAATATTGAGAAAACTGATTATATCGCCCTTGTGGATTTTAAATCGCCTAGTAGTCCTGTGCTTTACGATACCTCGGCTACTCTTTGTGCTGCATGTGGTTTGCTGGAATTAGCGCAGTATGTGGATGCTGATAAAAAGCAATATTATACAGACATGGCTTTTAAAATTATTGCAAGCACAGCCGCGAAATATGCTGATTGGAATCCTCAGCAAGATGGTTTAATTGGTGGCGGAGCCGTGGCGTATCATGATAAAAGTGGACACAATATTAATTTAATTTATGGTGATTATTTCTTTGTGGAAGCATTGTTGCGGTTGTTAAAAAGAGATACATTCATGTGGGGCGATTAAGGTAAGAAAAGAAGGCAATATAACAATAAGCCTTAATTAAATCCACATGATGTAAAAAATCCCCTCTGCGATAGAGGGGATTTTTTTTGCACTCGTCATGCCGTGCTGCGACACGGCATCCATTTAATTATCCATTGTTTTTCTTAATATTTCAATATTTTCATTAATACGTTTTTTACTTAACGGATACCAGAAAGCTAAAATTAATACCGCCGCAATAGAACAAAAAGCGGGAATACCGTTGGCTAAATAGTAAATACCTGTAATAACGCGTTCGCTTTGTTCGGCTCCGCCTGTGGTAGAAGGCACAAAGCCAATAAAGGCAAATACCGCTGCACCAAAACTTCCGGCAATCGCTTGTGCGGCTTTACGGGCGAAGGAATTTACCGCATAAATTGAACCAACCTCACGAATGCCTGTAATAACCTGCTGATTATCAATAACATCGTTAATAAATGCCCAAACCATAATGTAAAACACGGTAAAGCCAATGTTTCCAATAATATTTAGGGTCATATATAAAAATATATTGTTAGTGCGCAGAACCAGCAATGCGCTAAACATCACAAAGGCTATTGTTAAAGCCACCATGGTAGACTCTCTGCGTCCAAAATTGGTGGTTAAATATGAAACAAACGGAGCCACGGCAAAAACCAGTAATGATTGCAACGTTAAGGCGATTGCTAAGGCTTCAATATTACCAAAGTAATAGGTAAACAGGTAAGTCATATTCACGCCGTTTAAATTTTGATTCAGCACCAACACTAAATCAAGCACCACCAAGGCAATCAGGGCGCGATTTTTGCACATATCTGAAAAAAGTTTTTTTAGTGGTAGCGGTTCGCTGCGTTCAACCTTAATTCTTTCTTTTGTCATGCGTGTGGCTAGTGAATAAACTATCAAAGCTAAAACTCCCATGGCTAAAACCACAAAAAAGAATCTATCACCATTTAGTTTTTTAGCACCGTCAATATTCATAATAACAATTAATGGAATTGCTAGGTTTACAATCATGGAACCGCAGGTGGCACCCATGGTTCTCCATGTGGATAGGCTGGTTTTTTCGTAAGCATTATCACTTATGGCTGCCGATAAACTTCCGTAGGGAATATTAACAAATGAGTAAAAAATTCCCCAAGCTAAATAAACGATGGAGACATAGGCAATTCTCCATGCCATTTCTAACTGGTTAACCCAAGGCACGCAAAGTAAAACTGCAAAAATAACCAGTGGGTATTTGTAAATATCTATCCAAGGCTTAAAGCGATTGCCATTGCGGAGCTTGCTGATGTCCAGCCAACGCCCGACGGCAAGGTCGGCAAAAGCATCTATCAGCCTTGCCAGTAGAAACAAAATAGCAATAATGTAGGGTTCTATCCCCATAATGTTCGTGAGGTAAATCATTAAGAAAGCGGCAACTAAAGTAAAGGAAAAGTTATTGCCCATATCGCCAAAGGCATAACCGATTTTATCAGACCAACCGAATGGTTTAGAACGGTCTGCCGTGATTTTTTGTTCGCTTATCATTTTTTTCATTCCTTTTGTTAATGGATACCGACCGCTGAAGGCTCTCGGTATGACAGGGTTTAATTAAATTGAAATTAAGTCTTTAATGCCATTTTCAACGTAAACGCTAAATTCCTTTGTCGCAGGCTTAGGAAGTTTAATAATTGCCTGTTTTTTTTCGCCATCGTAATACCATCCGAAATCAGCCTCTATAAATTTAGAAAGCACTAAAAATCTGGGGATTGTTTGCTCTTGCAGCTTAATATTTAGTGGAGCAATTTTTGGACAAAGCAGATTTATGGTGAAATTTTTTACTGTAGATTTATAATTTCCTTCTTCCTTAAAGTTAATTTCCACTTTGCTGTGTGATGGTGCAACCGCAATTTTTGTTAATAAACTTTCGCCATTTTTATAATTTAGAGTTTTACCATCGTCCTCATACAAGGTGAATTCAGTGGGGGAAGATGGTTCGATGGTTATATGCAGGTGAGAGATAACATCATTGTGCAAATTCATTAAGTTATCTGCCGATACAACAATACTGCCACTGCGTAGAAACATTGGAATGCTGTCTAAATCTACATCTACTTGAATGCTTTGCCCACCTTGATAGTATTTATAGGTTTTTAGGTCATACCAAGAACTGCCTTTGGGCAAATAAATATCCTTAAGGGTTTGCCCAACTTCAAGCACATTTGCCACTAAGATAGCCTGCCCGAGCATAAAGTTAAAACTTTCCTCATGCACCTTGCTGTCTTCTTGGAATTCATACACAAGAGGGCGCATAATCGGGCTGCCCAGCGTGGCGGATTCATGCAAGAGCGAATAAAAATAAGGAGCCAAGCTATAGCGCAATTGAATAGCATCGCGAATATATTTTGTAAATGACGGATACATCCAAGGCTCGGTAATGGTGTTATCGGTATTGCAACTATGAATAGAAAAGCGTGGTTGGAAAATTCCATTCTGCACCCAGCGCACGAATAACTCAGGGGAGGGCGCGCTACCGTCAAACCCGCCAATATCGCAACCCTGATTGGCAACTCCCGATAGCCCCATGCCTAAAACAGTTGCCACATTGTATTTTAAATTAGTCCAATTAGTGGCATTATCGCCTGCCCAAGTTTGGGCGTAGCGTTGAATGCCCGCAAAACCCGCACGACTAACCATGTAGGGTCGCACATTTGGTAAATTATTGATAACAGCGTCATATCCTGTTTTACACATTAGCGTAGGCATAATTGGACGGTTAGAGGCGATTGGTAGTTTTAGACCATCGGATTCCGTGAGAGCGGTGCCATCATTAATTTCATACTCGTTGTTATCGTTCCAAAGACTGTAGATACCTAGGGATAATAATTGCTCGTTTAGGTATTTGCTCCAAGTATTGCGCCCTGCTGAGTTTGTAAAATCAACAAAGTGTGCTTCACCTCCCCAATATTTATCAGTCTGAAATGCTTTTCCATCTGCGGTTTTAATGTAGGCATCAGCTGCCGTAAATTTTTCCAATAACGGATGGCTTAGCAGCATGCCGGGCTTGATGTTAGGAGCCAATAGAACTCCTCTTGCAGTAAGTTCATTTACAAACTGTTGTGGATTAGGAAAGCGGGTGTGATTCCAGTTAAAAACATAGCGTTTACCCTCAATGGCAGTGTATCCTGAGCTAAGGAAAAAGCCGTCAATGGGAATTTCTTCATTTTGGCAAGTATCTATAAAATTAAGAATTGCTTCGTCAGAATTTTTATCAAGCTCGGTGTAATACATGGTAGAACCCATATAACCTAAGCTGGCAAGGGGCATCATGGCAGATTTGCCTGTGAGGTTGGTATAGTGCTGCACAACATTTGCAATAGTAGAACCACCAATGAAAAACAGGTCTATATCGCCGCCATCTGCCACAAAATAACTGTAGTGAGACCAATAATTACTATGTTCGCAACCCATATCAAAGGCAGAATCGTAGGAATTATTGTAGAACATACCATGTGCGATATTTTTGTTGCTATCAAAATTGATGTAAAAAGGTATCATTTTGTAAAGCGGATCGCTTTTTTCACCATCATATCCTAAAGCGTCTACATTGTGCATGCGCATACGGCGTTTGGCTTTATTTAGCAGACCCGACTTTTCACCGAAGCCGTAGTATTTATTATGTGAATCTCTCCGGCTGTAATGGAAAGATTGCCCAAGTTCGTTTTGCACAAAAGCTCTGCCTGCCAAGTCTTGGTGCAACACATTGCCTGCCTTATCTACAATACTAAAACAAAATGGGTCTGCGTTAATAAGTAGATTGTAGTTGGTAGATTTTGCGGTATATCCTGTGGCAGTTTGCTCTAAGGTAAAATTTTGCGCCTTGCAACGGGTGCGCTCATTACTCATTAGCTCATCAAGGTTATCTTTCCAAGCGGTTTTCACTAGGGCATAGGAAGATTCAGGTGCAAAGTCTGTGCTAAAAGTTCCTCTTAAACGAATAATATTTTCGTCAAGAAAATATACCTGAAACTGAATGCCCTCGGTTTTAACGCTTAAATAGTCACCGGTTTTTTCGATGGATTTTAAAACATTGCTGGTTTTCATTGTAAACTACTCCTTATCGGCATAAAATTTTTGCATGGCATAAAAAGCTAATTTTTTATGTTTTCTATCGGTGGATACCAATCCTTTGAGGTTATAATAGTTTTGCTTGGTGTGCAGGCGGCGCGGACAGCGGAAATCTGCCAAAATCCAAGGTGAGGTGCCTTTGATGTATTCAATTTTAGATAGTGTATCAATCTGTTTTTCAAAAATTGCCAGCTGATTTTCCTCCGTATACATCTCGTCTATTGTGCCATGGTTGCCTGCCAAAGCGTCGGCTCCAAATTCGGTAATAACCACAGGTTTTTGCGGATTGCTGTTGGTGAAAATTTTAGGCAGCCTGCTGAAATCGGGTTCATACCAACCGTAATATTCGTTAATGCCAATTACATCTAACTTCTCAGCAAGGCGGTCGTTAATATGTAAGCCCACAAGGTCTACCAAACATGCGGCGGAAACTAAGCGAGTGCTATCCAGTGCATGGGCAGTATCGGCTAATTCTCCCATAAATTTTAGCCTAGCATTTGTATCGGCATTTTCATTACCAACACCCCAAATTATTACGCTGGCGCGGTTTTTATCACGGATTATTAGCTCGGTTAGCTGATTTTTAGCATTTTCTAAGGTGTTAGGATTTTCAAATTGTATCGCCCAATACACAGGAATTTCTTCCCACAACAGTAAGCCAACTTCGTCGGCAATGCGGGCGGCTAATTCGGTATGCGGATAGTGGGCGAGGCGTAAAAAATTACAGTTCATTTCCTTAGCAATAGCAAAGTTTTCACGAATTTCAGTCTCACTAATCGCTTTGCCGTGCGTCATACTATCCTCATGACAGCAAATACCTTTTAAGAAAACCTCAATGCCGTTAAGTAAAATATTGCGTCCAACCACCTTAATTTCGCGGAAGCCGATTCTATCGGATATTTTATCGTTTTCAAATTCTATGGCAACATCGTATAATTTAGGATTTTGTGGACTCCACAGGGTAGGGTTAGCAGAAAATTCAATGTCGCCCTTACCATCTTTAACCACAATTTCGCTAGTGATGTTTAGCTCAGGGATGGAGATTTTCGCCATGCCACTTGTTGCACCATCAATTATGACACTTGCAGAAATTTTCTTAAAGTTGCTGTTAGGCAGCAATTGCACGGTGAAGGAACGAATAAAACTTTGCGGTGTGCGGATAATTTCCACATCGCGATAAATGCCACCGTAATTAAACCAGTCGGTATTTTCCATTGGGACACCTTCAGGACTGCGGGTGTTATTGACTACCACAAGAATCCGATTTTGTTTTTTCAATAGGTGAGTGATTTCTACGGTAAAAGGAGTGGAGCCGCCTTCGTGCATGCCAAGGTAAGTTTGATTGAGGCAGATTATGGCTTTATTGTTAGCCGCTCCAAACTTAATAAATACCCGCTGTTCGCCATGATTCTCATAAGAAAATTCCCGAATGAATACCATACTTCCTTCATATAAAAAGAGTTTAGGTTCAAACATATTCCAAGAGCAGGGAATCGGCATTTTTTCCCATGTTTCAAAGCTGTAATCTAAAGGAAAAGCCCTACCAGACTCATCAAACTTTTTTTCCTCAAACCATTTGTTGCGCAAACAGGTATCGTATTGGTCTATGCCATAATGCCATAATCCGTTAAGTTTTTCTGTTTTGCGTGAGATAGTGGTAATATCGGAGTTTTTGATTCGTTTATCTAAGTAGTAATCTGAATAATTTGTGGCGTGGATTCCCTCTTGGAAAGTTCCTGTTTTTTCAACCATTATAATCTCCTTAATGCAATTATTTCATAGTATGAAAACAAGTTTCATATATCAAAATTATAATACAATAAGTGGAAGAAGACAATATTTTTTATCAATAGTGTCTTATTGTTTAGTTTTTTTGTTTTTAAAATATAGGATTAACTTAGATTTATTACAATAGAAAACAACTAATGTTCTTGCATATATAGTTGTATTATGAAATTATTTGATGATTTGAAATAAGACGTAAAAAAAAGGTTGTTTATACTTGCATACAAACAACCTTTTTTTAATTAAAACAGACTTAGTTGACTAGACTATTTATACCAACCTCTTAAAAGGGCAGTCATATCTTCACCAACTGCGTATTCCACAGGCTCAGCGTTATATTTAAAGATTTTTAATTTATGGTTATGGTAAGAATCATAACTTAGTTTGCCATCTCGAAGTTTTAACCAAGAACCTTCGCGTAAGCCAACCACAGTTTGATGTTGATTTTTAGCTAAAAACTCAGCTATTCTGTCGTCTCTGCTTTCGCCCATGTGTCCATCGATAGTTTTATCAATGTAATGCGGGTTAATTTGGAAAGGCACAAAGTTAAGGCTGGTGGTAATAACCGCATCAACAATCGGCATATCGTTGGTAGTTAGCATGGTTGGAGCTGCGATATTAGTTCCTGCACTCCAGCCTACAAACGGTTTATTTTTCAATAAAACTTGTTCGCGGATGGTATTAATTAAGTTAAAATCATGTAAGCATTTATTTAAATACCAAGTGTTGCCACCACTTACGGCAATACCGTCAGCTTCTTCAATGGCGGCAATAGGATTTTCAAAATCAGAAATACTGCTAACTCGGACATTCATGTGTTTTAATGTGGTCATCATATCGTTAGCACGATTTTGATAAGTATCTCTAATTACCGCATAAGGAAGTAAAACATAATGCTTAATGTTGTTTTCTTCAACTTGTCTTTGTAGGTCTTTCAAGCCGTATTCTAAAAGAGTTTGTTCTTTATTGGCTTTGCCATTGCTAAATAATAGTATATCCATTTTCTTTCCTTTCTAGTTAAGTTGGGTTTTGGTCTTTTTCCCTTTCTATTCGCTTGCTTTACTCTTCACATATTAAGTATATGCTACAGAGTAAAGCGCACGATATAAAGAAAAAAATCCTCAAAACGTTAAATTTAATTGTTAAAAATTTTAGCTATATCTGATAAACGCATATATCAAAGTTATCACTAAACTTGTTAAAACAGGAACGGCGGTTCTTCTAACAATTTCAAACGGCGATAATTTCGCCATACCCGATACTGTAATGATAATTCCTGCCACCGGAGACATACTTCTGCCCACGCCTGCCGCCATTAAAATCGGCACAAGAATTAGTAATGGATTCATATTGAATTGTTCAGATACAATAGGAACCAAACTTACGAATGCCAACACAGGAGCATTGCCTGAACCTGTAATAAAAGCGGTCAGCAAAATAAACAAACAGAAAAATAGTGCTAAAGCCATTGGAGGTAAAGCGAAAGATTCTGCTGCGGCTAGTAGTGAAGAAATTGCGCCCACAGTTTCCAATCCTTTGGCGAAAAATTCAGCAGCAATCATTAAAGTTATAACGCTGGCGAATATCATGCCGGTGCCTTCTATCCATGCTTTAAAATGATCGAAAGATTTTTTGATAGAACGGAATCTTATCATTTCAATAATCATACAAACAGTGATGGTGGTCATCATTGCCACCGGAATACTCATAGTGAAACCACTAAAAAACATTCCTGAGAAAGCTATTAATAGCACGAAAGGAATTACAGGGAATAAAGCGTAATAAGTTGGTGCTTCTTCTTTATCTGCTTGGTTTTCTTCTAAGGTTTCTAGGTATTTACCCTTATCTTCTGTAGGATTAAAGCCATCTCTTTTATCCATGTATCTTTGATAAAACACGTTTAAGGCAGCAATCGCTAATACCACAATAATTTGCAAAGGAGTTTGATGCAATAATACATAATCCATGGTGTCTAACCCAATAGATTGCGCACCCACGGTGGCATTAATTTGCCCCGGTCCATATTCCCAAGAGGTAGGAATTACAATGGTAGCCGCCATGGTTTTAGCACTAATTCCGGCATTTCTGAAAATTGGGTAAACCGTTGCCATTAATAGTAGCGATAAAGAGGTAGCTCCTGTAATAAAAATATACAATATGGAAACCACAATTAGCGACACAAACAATAAAATATAAGGGTTTTGTATTTTCAAAATAAATTTTGATGTAGCTTTAATAAGACTGGCAGAAGAGCCGATTTTGTTCAAATAAGTTGCCACACCTGCGATGGAAACCAGCGTTAACCCGATGGAAGCAAGGCGACCATTGGTAATTTGGCTGAATTTATCCCAAATATCAAATAATAAAAAACCATTGGTTTTTTCAATGGCAATAGGATTAACTCCCAGCGTATAATAAGCAACTATAAAAAACACCACACCTGCCGTCATTAAAACAGCTTGCGGGTTGTATTGCTTCAGCATGCCGTAGGCAACTAAAACAACCACTAACAAAGTTATTAAAATGTTCATAATCAACCCTCTATATAATTGATAATTAAATATTTTATATTCTACAGCATATTTTTGGAATTTTTCTTGATTTTTGTCAAGAGTATATCTTTTTGGTAAGATTGCCATAGAATATGTTGCATGTTTATATTTTTGTTAAAATATGACTTGATTATGATTTTGTATATGATAAAATACAATCAGTATTAAAATTAATCTAATACTAATTGATTAACAACAAAAAATAAAGGAGATGGCTATGAACATTTTTTCATTCAAATCTAGTGTTTCAATTCTTGCTGATGAAGGCTAGTTAAATATTGGGGGAGTGTAATATGTCTATATATTATACTCCCCTTTTTATTAAAAAGGAAAAAGGCAAATGAAAATTAAATTAAAAGCTACCGTGCAAATGGTAGTTGATAGAGATTATATTTATTTAAGAACTTCTTCTCAAGTTCATAAAATATCCATTGAAAGTGATTCCTTATTAAAATTTTTTACACTGTTAAATGGAAGCTATACCATAGACGAAATTTATTCTGCCTTAGAAAAAGAATATAAAGATATTACAAAAGATAAAATTTTAGAGTATATTTCACAATTAGATTCTTTATATTTATTAGAATATGTTAAAAATAATAATTTATTATCAGATTATGAATTAGGAAGATATAGCCGAAACTTAAATTTTTTTGATTCTTTCTTAAAACTAGATGGAAACAAATATTTAGCCCAAAAAAAGCTAAATGATGCTAAAGTTGTTTTGTTAGGACTTGGAGGGTTAGGTTCTCATGTATTATTTGATATGGCAGCGATGGGTATTCATAATATTAGAGCCATTGAGTTTGATAAGGTGGAAATATCAAACCTAAACAGACAAATTTTATATACTGAAAACGATATAGGAAATTATAAAGCAGACATAGCTTTAAAAAGAATAAAAGAATTCAATTCTAAACTTAATTTAGAAATTATAAATACTAAAATTGAATCCCAAGAACAGCTACAAGAACTAATTAAAGGCTATGATGTAGTTGTTTGTGTTGCGGATAGACCTAAAACTTTAATTAGGTCTTGGTTGAATGAATCTTGTGTTAAAGAGGGTATCCCTTTTATAACAGGAGGTCTTGACACACAAATAGCAAGATGGTATTCTTACATACCAAGAATTTCAGGTTGTATAGAGTGTTGGCGAAAAAATACTGCCGAGATAGATAAAGAATCTGATTATATTTTAAAGAAACATCAAGAAACAGAATTAAAAGGGGATAATGCCGCTTTTGTAGCTTTTGTATCGTTAATTGCAGGATTTATTATTGCAGAATTAACGAAAATAATTACAGGTATTGCCAAACCTATAGGAATTAATAATTGCATAGAAATTAATTTTAACAATATGCAAACATATATTGCTGAAACTTGGGAAAAAAGACAAGATTGTGAAATTTGTGGGAATGTTTAAAAATGGAAAAAAATTATAAATTATTTTTTATAGCTTATGTTATTGCCAATGTGGGTGATTGGTTTTTTAAATTAGCCATGCCGATTTATTTGTTTGAAAAAACGGGTTCAGCTTTGTATATGGCGGTGGGTTATGCGCTATCGTTTTTACCATTTTTATTATTTACCTTAGTTGGCGGCATATTAGCCGATATTTATGCCAGAAAATATTTAATAGTTATTATAATGTTTTTAAGCGCAGCCGTTGTGGGGATTATATCTTATGTAATCCATATTGATGGTGGTTTAGCATTAATCTTTGTCCTTAGTTTTACTATTAGCTCACTTTCTACCATCGGGCATCCAATTTTACAAAGTTATATTGTTGATATAGTTCAAGATAAAGCAAAACTAGCCTCAAGAAATTCATTCTTATTAAGCGTAGATAATACCTTAGTGTTAGTTGCGCCAATATTAAGCGGAGTATTAATATCGGTAGTGGGTGCGAAATTATGCTTTGTGGTAAATGCAGCGGCACTCTTGGTGGCTACACTATTTATAATGTTAATAGATGTAAAAGGTGTAAACGTTAAAATTTCTAAAAATATAAAATCTATTACTAACATGTTAAAAGAAGGGTTCATAACTATTAAAGCCCAACCTTTCTTACTATATGGTTCAATTTTATTTTTCGGCACGAACTTTTCCACGAACTTTTTTAATGTAAATTTTGTATATATTTTAAAAGAATATCTGTTGGCTAATCCTACACAAGTTGGAATATGCTTTGCGATTACAGGAATTGGAGCATTGGCAGGGTCTTTCTTTGCTCCGCAATTTTTGAAAAAATTCAGTGAGGGCAGATTAATCGTGATAATGACAGTTTTTGCGGGAATCTTTATGTTTGCTTTAATGCTTGCCGATAATTATATTTTGTTAGGTGCAATTTGGGGATTAGTGAGCTTCTTTGGTGCAGTTAATGTGGTAGCTTTTTTCACTTTACGACAAAAAGTAGTGCCAAGCGAAATTTTAGGTCGTAGTGTTGCAATTACCAGAATGATTTCCTATGCTAGTATTCCTTTAGCAGCTATTTTAGGAGGCATGACCCTTAATGCCACCAATAATGTTATTTTAATTATTGTAATTGCGGCAAGTGTGAGAATTCTCATGGGAATTTTAGCGATTTTTACTCCGCTCTTTAAAAGCCATGCAAAAATTTAACTTATCGCCTTATCTTACCGCCATTAAAACCAACCTCAAAACCATCAACAGAGGTGAGGGCGATTGTCTTAACCGTTTGGACGGCTCGCATTGGCAAAGGGTTTTGGCGGATGGCAATGTTTTAAGTCTAAACCTCTCCACAGGAGAGTTGCAGGCAACTAAAGATATTAGTTTAGCTAAAGTCTATGCTTTGTTAGGACTTCAAGATAAACAGTTTATTTTCGCAGA
>JAISPM010000059.1 GCA_031274895.1 Alphaproteobacteria bacterium | reverse complement strand
GAATAGATTGTATAAGCGTAAGTATGCAAGATGTTGTTTAAGGCAACAATATCTTTGTATATTTCTACCCGTGTTTGTTATACACTGATGTGGCGGGGTTGCATCTTTAATATAATTCTTTTACCTCCGTCATCAACGGTATGACGATTTAAAAGAGTATAATCCATATCTCGCAATGTGTTTAAAAATAGTTTGTTAATCTTTTTTGCTTGATACTAAATTCAGCACGAAAGATTTAAGATTTCTCTGTTTTACAATTATATATTTTAACCACTCCGTTAATAGACGGATGTTTAAAATATGCAAACTAATGGGCTTGTAATTATCAATTCTTGGGATATTTATGGGTTTTGTAAATCGGTATTTCTAACCATTCTATTAAAACGTAGCTTGGTGGGTAATATATTTGGAGATGATATATTACTATCTATTACAGTCTCCTTCCCGCAAAGTATTTGCATTAAAAATTTTGTGTGCTATAATGTTTGTTATATGGAGAATATCCTAGTAATTTAGTAGGATATAAATAAGGATAACTATGGAAGATTCAGCCACAATTTTTTTGTCCTCTGCCAAAGTGGGTAAAGATTACATCATTGTAGAATTTTCTAAAAAACTATCATTTTACGAAAAAGATAGGTTAGCCTCCTATGGGTTTGTGATTGGTAATTCGCTTAAAGTTCTTAGAAAATCTATCATGGGCAACACTTTTGAGGTGAGCATTATTGGCAGCAATCTGGTGATTAGAAAAAAAGAAGCCGATAGTATACTATTACAGGAAGCGCACCATGCGGATTAGTTTATTGGGGTATCCTAATGCAGGAAAAACTTCAGTTTTTAATTTATTAACTAAGCAAAATCGTAAAGTTGCTAACTTTTCGGGAGTTACGGTTGATTCTTTTGAAGGTGATTTTACCATAGATAACGCTAACTATAAGCTGATAGATTTACCCGGCATTAACTCCCTTTCCACATTTTCGGATTCTAAAGATGAAATCGTGGTTAGTAAATACATCGCTGATAATCCTAATGATATATACGTTAATGTGGTAGATATTACACACTTACAAAGAAACCTCCTATTAAGCCTTAACGCTATTTCTCGAGGATTGCGCACCATTTTGGTGGTTAATATGATAGATATGGTGAACCTATCGCCCCTAGAAATCCAAGAAATGCAAAAAACCTTAGAGGAAATATTAAAAATCCCGGTGGTAATGTTTTCCGCCAAAAAGAAAATTGGATTTAATGAGTTAAAATCTGCCATTAAAAACTATCAATATGTGGAAAGCACAATTAGTAATAATTCTGTTGAGCATGTTAAGATAATTAAATCCATCACTGAAAAATTGCCGAAATTAACCTCCAAAGCCACAAGAACTACGGAAATTTTAGATTCCATACTGCTCAATAAATTTTTGGCTTTACCGTTGTTTGCGTTAATTATTTATATAATTCTGCTAATCACGCTAAATGTTCATGTGCTATTTTCAGGTTTTATAGATACACTGGGACAAATTATTTTTGTAGATTTACCCAACAAATATCTTTCATTCCTGCCTGAAATTGTGCTGATAATTTTAGCCAACGGAATCGGTAGCGGCGTGCAAACCATGCTGACGTTTATTCCAATTATTTTCGCCCTGTTTTTCTTGCTGGGAGTTTTAGAGCAAAGCGGCTACATGGCAAGGCAAGCGTTTATTGCCGATGGTATTATGCAAAAATTAGGACTTCCGGGTAAAGCGTTTATCGCCTTAATTATGGGCTTAGGATGCACCGCCGCCTGTTCTAGCGGATGTCGCACCCTAGAGCGTGAAAGCGATAGAAGATTATCGCTCATGATGGCTCCTACGGTTTCTTGCTCGGCAAAACTTCCCGTATATGTGTATTTATGCTTTTTAGCTTTTGGCAGTATGGCGTTAAACATGGTATTTCTGCTGTATTTCCTTGGGATAATATTTGCAGTTATTAACGGTATATTTTTATCAAGAAGTTTATTTGGGGGTGGCAAATCGCTGCCATTTATCATGGATTTACCGGATTATATGTTTCCTAACCTGTTATACATCTTAAAAAACTCACTGAAAAGGGTTAAAAACTTTGTGATTGGCTTAGGAAAAGTAATTATACCAATGATTGCCTTTTTAACACTATTGTCTTCAGTTTCTTTCAATGGTAAAGTGGTTCCCAGCAATTCTGATAAAAGCATTCTTGCTGTAGCCGCAAGTAGTATAACACCTGTGCTTTCCCCCATGGGAATATCGGAGAATAACTGGCAAGCCACATTGAGTATTATTACCGGATTTTTAGCGAAAGAAATGGTGGTAGCTACGTTAGATGCCGTATATTTTCCAAATACTATGCAAGCACAAGGCGAGAAATTTATTTTAGAAGATATTAAAGCTGCCGCGATAGATTTTAAAGACCAAGTCATCCATAAAAATTATTTTGATATGTTTGATGTGGCTTCCGGATATTCTTTATTGAGTGATATGGATAGTAAATCGCAAATTATCTATGAAAAATTCAATGGTTTCGCAGGGATTTTTGCCTTTTTGCTGTTTATTTTACTTTATTCTCCTTGCGTTAGTGCCATGCGGGCAATCGCCATGGAGATTAGTAAAAAATGGGCTTGGATAGTAGGACTTTGGTCAACCTTTAATGCCTTCATGATTGCCACAGCATTTTACCAAATTGCCACAGGATTAGCCAGTGGAATAATTTTCAGCATTATTTTTGTGATACTGTATGTGGTGATATTTTTTATATTTAAACGTATCGGTTTAAAAAATGCCAATACTTGGGAAAATAATTTCGTTTTCACTAAAAAAACTCCCGATTAAGAATCCTTTACAGCGGAATAAATACTGCTATAATTAGGGTGTAAAGAATTATCGGGCTATTTTTGTGAAAAGTTTTATTATATGTTTGTTGCTGTTAATTGCAGGATGCAGTGTTAATAATTCAAACGTTTCAGTTAGCACTGAGAATAATATTAGGAATGTCGGAACTTATTATATCGTTATTCCTTCGAATATTCCGTATGATTTAGCCCATAAAACTGAAGAAATTTTAGATGCAAATCTGCAGAAACTCAATTTTACTAAACTAAAAGATAAAACTTCCTCAGAAAGTGCAAACTACTTAATAAGTATGGATTGGCAAGTGGCAGGTAATACCAAAACCTTAAAAATCACTATGTTAGATAACACCGGTGGTAGTTTAAAAAATGTATTTGAAGGAAGTGTGGTGTTTAAAAAAGCTGACCCGCTTAAAAATGAAGAGCTTCTCAAGTGCGGAATCAACAAACTTTTTGAGTTTGGTAGTAGTAAGGATACTGATTGCTCAATATCCTCTTAAAAAAAATCCCCTTCTGTGGAGAAGGGGTGGCTCCGTAGGAGACGGGGTAGTGGTTAATTATAAATTAGCAACGAATTCTTTATATTCATTAACCTTTTTGGTTAAATCTTCTGCAGAAATACCATTCGGCATACAACCATGCACAGTAAAGATTCCTTTTAAATTACCTCTAACAAAGGCTATGGTAGCGATAGTTGGAGATAACAGTTCTTTAACCGTAAATTTATTATGTCCTTCGCGAGTATAAGCACTTTCTAATGAAGCTGTGGTATTAACGATGGCAAAAGTTTTGCCTTCTAACTTACTTCCAAATTCACCATAAGCGAAACCCGGAACAAATATTTTATCAAACCAAGATTTAAAAAGCGGTGAAAGGTTATACCAAGTAAAAGGAAACTGGATAACAATATTATCATGCTCTTCTAATAGTTTTTGCTCAGCCGCAACATCAAAATTTTCTTTTAAAATATGAACGGTTATATTTGGTAAATCTTTTAAAGATTCGGCTAATTTTTTATTATGCACAGATTTTTCATAATTTTGATGTCCAACTATCACTAATGTTTTTTTCATAGTTTCCTCTTATGTTTAGTTTTTATACGGATATATAACATATCTACTATACTAAAGATAGTTATAAATAAGTTATTTGTCAAGCACTGTTTTTCCATTTACCTTGTAATAATTTGTAAGTATTTTTTAAAATAATATGTTCAGCTTTATGCTAAAATCATATTATCTATAAATAGGATATTTAAAACATATGCAACAAAGAACCATTAAAGAAGTTTTAGAAATCAAAGGTATTGGCTTACATTCAGGGAAAACCGTTAATATGCGGCTAATTCCTGCTGAGGCTAATCACGGGATTATTTTTAAAAGGGTCGATATATTAGATCTTGAAGAGAGCATAGTCCCTGCCAGATATGACCTAGTGCGTGATACCAAACTTTGCACCATGCTTATTAACGATTTAGGCACGAGAGTAGGCACCATAGAGCATTTAATGTCGGCTTTGTGCGCTCTTAGAATCCATAATTTACTTATTGAAATCGATTCCTTTGAGGTGCCTATTTTAGATGGCAGTTCTAAAATTTTTGTGGAAAAAATCAGTAAAGTTGGTGTTTGTGAACTTACCGAGCCAAGAAAAATTCTTAAAATTTTAAAACCTGTTGCGTTGAAAACCGATAAATGGGAAGTTAAATTTACACCTGCCGATAGTTTTATACTTAATGTGGCGATAGAATTTAATAATTTAGTAATTGGTAAACAAGCCCAGTGTTTTGATGTCAATAATGGCGATTATTCCGATATATCTGCTGCTCGCACCTTTTGTTTAGAACAAGAAATTACCTATTTGCAATCCGCAGGGTTAGCTCTTGGCGGGTCTTTAGATAACGCAATTGTGGTAGGTAAAGATAAAATTCTTAACGAAGATGGTCTAAGATACGAAAACGAATTTGCCCGCCATAAACTGCTGGACGCCATGGGCGATTTATTCCTTTGCGGCTATGAAATCCATGGAGAATTTACAGGGCTTAAATGTGGTCATGAATCTAATAATTTGCTGTTAAGAGAAATTTTTAAAGATTCTGCCAACTATGAAATTGAAACCGATTACAGCAGCATTCCGCTGGTGGTAGCTACTAATAAAGCCGTAGTTGCAAAATATTAATTGCTTTTCTAATTGCTAATCTTCTTAATATCAAATACAATAGATATTGTGTTTATTAGATGTTTGCTTATGAATAAAATAAAAATTGCCATAATTTTGTTGCTGGTATCGTTATTAGCGTCTTGTTCATCCTTTGAAAAAGAACCCTCAATGGATGTGGATTTCTTATATGCTAATGCTTTATATCAATTCAATAATGGCAATTTATTTGAAGCCAAGAAAATTTTCCAACAAATATCCGATAACTTCCCTTATAAAGACGAAGCCATAGAGGCGCAAGTGTTTCTAATTTGGATATTCTATTTAGAAAACGATTATATCAATGCTGAAGTAACCATTGATGCTTTTTTAAAATATTATGTTGCCAACAAATATACCGATTGGGCGAATTACATGAAGGCTCTTATGGCGTATGAGCAAATGGATTCTGCGGAAACGGATCCGTCAGATACCTTAACTGCCCTTAATTTATTTGCCAACATTTATAAAAGGTTTGAAGGCACACGCTATGCCCAAGATGCTTACTATCGCATAGAGGTTATTAAATATAACTTGGCACTAAGAAGCACTAGAATTGGCTTTTTCTATCTGCAAAATCGTAATTACATTGCCGCCATTGCAAGGTATCAAGATATTGTGAATAATTTTTCCGATACCATTTTCGTGCAGGAAGCCATGTATCGCTTAGTATATTTATGGTTAATACTGGGTGTCGATGATGAAGCCTTTAGAACGGCGGCAGTTTTAGGCTATAACTATCCGCAAAGTGCGTGGTATGCTAGGTCTCTTACTCTAATTAATCGCCATCTGCCTAATCGTGCAGCTGAGCTAAAACGCAATACAGCAACCCATTAACACAAGAAAAAGCATATGCTTAAAAGTCTGCATATAAAAAATATTGTCTTAATAAAAAATCTATCAATTAATTTTTTTAGCGGCTTTAGTGTTTTTAGTGGCGAAACCGGAGCAGGGAAAAGTATTTTATTAGATTCCCTGAGCTTAGCCATGGGTGAGCGAGCCAATTATTCGCTTATTCGTAAAGGTGCAGCGGAAGCTGAGGTAGTGGCTTGCTTTGAGGTTGGGCAGAGTCATAAATCTTTAGAAATCCTCCGTGATATGTCCATTGCCATTGAAGAAAATATTATCATCAGAAGGATAATTTCTGTAGATGGCAAATCTAAATGCTTTGTGAACGATACTCCTGTGGGGGTTAATTTTTTACGACAGCTTGGCGAAACTTTAATAGATATTCACGGGCAGTTTGATAATCAACGTCTTATGAATCCAATCCATCACAGAGATATTATTGATGGCTTTTTGCCTGATAAAACCCTCATAAGTATGGTGGCAGACCTATGGCAAGATTATAAACTTTCGCAAAAAAATTTAGAAAATAAATTGGCGGAAATTGTTGCTTTGCAGAAGGAGAGGGAGTATATAGAATATGCCCTTAAGGAGTTAGAAGATTTAAATCCGCAGGAAAATGAAGAGAAAACTTTGCTGGAGAAAAAGCATTTAATGCAAAACGGCAAAAAAATCCTGCAAAATTTGGCGGATATTGATACCAATATGCAACCAACTATGTTAAGCAATATTTATAAATCCATGCGCCATTTAGATAACATTAAAGCTATTTTGGTGGAAAACGAAGATATTGATAAGTTGATAGATAGTTTTGACGGAGCTTACAGTAAGCTGAATGAAGCTATAGAATCCCTAGAGGATTTTAAAAATTCTTTAGATTTTGACGAAAGTGAATTGCAGAGTATTGAAGAGCGTATTTTAGAACTGCGGAGCATGGCGAAAAAACATAAGGTTTTACCGGAAGATTTACCTAGTTTAGCTGAAGATTTTGCCCAAAAGCTGTCCACACTGAATATGGGCGAAAACTTGGTTGAGGACATCCAAGCAATTTGTGATAAAAAGTATAAAAACTTTACGGATGCGGCATCAATGCTATCGGCTGCCAGAATTGAGGCGGCTATCGGTGTTGATAAAAAAATTAATGAAGAGCTGGAGTTTTTAAAACTGGGCAATGCGGAATTTAAAACTGCCATAGTTCAAGAAGGCGAGGGCTTATCGGGATTTGATAGAATTACTTTTAAAGTAATAACCAATCGTGGAGCTGACTGGGGCGATTTAAATAGGGTTGCGTCGGGTGGCGAAATGGCGCGCTTCATGTTAGCCCTTAAAATTGTATTGGCAGAGGTAGATATTATCGGCACAATTATATTAGATGAAATAGATGTTGGTGTTGGTGGTGAGGTGGCAGAGGCGATTGGGCGGCGTTTACTATATTTATCGCAAAAAATTCAAGTTATAGTTGTAACCCATTCGCATCAGGTGGCTTCAAAAGGCAATTATCATTATAAGGTTTTGAAAGAAGTGTTGGATGATGAAGTTTTGTCTAAGTTGGTTCTGCTAAATAGAGAGGATAGAATTATGGAAGTTGCCAGAATGCTCTCGGGCGAGTTAATAACTCCGCAAGCCATCGCTACAGCGGAAACGTTGTTGGATATATAAACTAAACTCGTCATACCAGCGAAGGCTGGTATCCACTGCGTCGCAGACAATAAAAGGAATTAACTATGTTAGAAAACTATAAAATTGAATCCGCTGATTCCATATTTACCATCCAAGAAAAACATGCCAAACTTGTGGACTTTTTACAAAAATGCAACACTGCCTATTATGGTGAGGATGTTCCTTTAGTGGATGATTCGCAATATGATAGTTTGTATAAATATCTCGTAGAAATTGAATCTGCATATGGCTTAACCTCAAATATTACCACGAGTGTGGGTGCAGGAAAATCTAAAGGCTTTGCAAGTATTAAGCATTCTCGCCAAATGATGTCCTTAGATAATGTGTTTACACTGGAAGAGCTGCAAAAGTTTGAGGAAAAAATCAAGCGTTTTCTTAATATGGATTTTAATGCTCCGATTAAATACTTTTCGGAGCTTAAAATTGATGGACTTTCTTTGTCTTTACGCTATGAAAATGGCATTCTAATGCAAGCACTCACAAGGGGTGATGGCGAATTCGGTGAAGATGTGCTACTCAACGCCAAAACCATTAAAGATATCCCGCAGAAGCTAAGTGGGAATTTCCCGCAAATTTTAGAGGTGCGCGGTGAAGTTTATATGGAAAAAGCTGACTTCCTAAACTTCAACCAAACCTTAGCAGAGGCTGGCAAAAAGATATTTGCTAATCCACGTAATTTAGCGGCAGGAAGTTTGCGTCAGTTGGACTATACCATTACTGCATCGCGCCCTCTTAAGTTTTTAGCGTGGGGTTTTGGTGAAGTTTCCGATGACTACACTCTCAAAGATTTTTCAGATATTTATAGCCTCCTACAACATATCGGCTTTAAAGTAAATCCTTACAATAAACATGCCACAGGTGTTGAGGAGCTTTATGCGCACTATCAGCAGGTTGAGGCATTACGGGCAGATTTACCCTTTGATATAGACGGCATGGTTTATAAGGTAGATTCTCTATCACTGCAGGAGCGGCTTGGGAGTTTGGTGCGGTCGCCTCGGTGGGCGGTGGCGCATAAATTTAAAGCTACAACTGCAATTACGCATATTGAAAGCATTACGGTGCAGGTGGGCAGAACAGGAGTTTTAACACCTGTAGCCGAATTGGCTCCTGTGAACGTTGGTGGTGTGATTGTGGCGCGGGCAACTCTGCATAACTTTGATGAAATTGCCAGAAAAGATATTCGTGTGGGCGATAGTGTAGTTATTCAGCGGGCGGGCGATGTAATTCCGCAAATTTTAGAGGTGTTGCTTGATAAAAGAAGTCCTACATCTATACCTGTTGTAATTCCTACAGTTTGCCCTGTGTGTGGTAGTGCGGTAGAACAAGATGAGGGCGGCGTAGCAATTCGTTGCACGGGCGGCGTTTTTTTCTGCAAAGCCATGTTGATAGAAGGTTTAGCGCATTTTGTATCCAAGGGAGCCTTTGATATAGAAGGTTTAGGCGAAAGGCAGATTGTTATTTTTAATGAATTGGGAATTTTGAGTTTACCTCATAATATTTTTGAGTTGAAGAATCATAGGGAAATTCTTGTGAATTTAGATGGGTTTGGCGAAAAATCTATTACTAATTTATTAGAGGCTATTGAAGGTAGACGCACAATTAATTTAAATAATTTTATTTACGCCCTTGGTATTCCGCAGATTGGTGAAAAACTTGCCAAAGTTTTAGCCAAAAATTTTAAGAGCTTAGTTAATTTAATCGCTATATTCCAAAGTGGTGCGGAGATTAATATCAGTGGGCTTGGTGAAAGTATTATCGGAGATTTAACAAAGTATTTTTCGGTTGAGCAGAACTTGGAAGTAATAAATAAATTACAAGAATATGTAAATGTGTTAGATTACACTGAAAATGAAGTTAGCAGCGACAGTGTTTTATTTGAAAAAAATATTTTGTTTACGGGTAGTCTTGCGCAAATAAGCCGCAGTGAAGCCAAAGCCTTGGCAGAGCGGATGGGTGCAGTGGTGGTTTCAAGTGTATCTAAGAATTTAAATTACTTAGTGGTTGGAGAGGCTCCGGGGAGTAAGCTAAAAAAAGCGCAGGAGCTGGGTGTGGCGATATTAAGCGAAGAGGAGTTTTTAGATTTAACTAAGGTATAAAAATAATTACTAAGTAGAAAGGTATTTTCACTTCAATGACAGGTCGTAATGATTTGCGTCTTTGCGTTTTTATAATCCCTGTCATAATTCAGTGAAAATACCTTTCTACTTAGTAATTATTTCCTGCATTTTTAGTTTACTCCTCTATGAAGGGGAGAAGAAAAAGAGATTCTCAATTTTTAAAATCAAACATCAAAAATTAGCATAAAATTGCGCAATAGCAACATAAGAAATTACTGTTAACTTTGAACATTTTGTATATATCTTGTTTTAAAAGTTATTTCACTATATTTTTGTGATATAATGATAATAATTAATAATGAAAAATAGGAGATGTAATAAATGACTGACAGTAAAATCAAGGTATTTTCCGAGATTGGAAAACTAAAAAAAGTCTTATTAAAACGTCCGGGTGAAGAGGTAGAAAATCTAACGCCGGCATTGCTTCCTAAATTACTTTTTGATGATATCCCGTATTTAAAAATTGCTAAAGAAGAACACGATGAGTTCGCTAAAACCCTTAAAAACTTGGGCATAGAGGTGGTTTATTTGGAAGACTTAGTGGTGGAATCTTTCATCAATAACACCATTAAAGAAAAATTTGCAGAAGAATTTATTTTTGAAGCAGGCATAAGGAGTGAATCGCAAAGAGAAGCTCTTAAGAAATTTTTGCTGGATATGTCGCCTAAAGACATGGTATTAAAAATGATGTCGGGCATTTATAAATATGAACTACCAACCTATAAAACATTTTCATTAGGCTCTTTAGTAAATAAAAGTTATCCCTTTATGACTGACCCGATGCCGAATCTAATTTTTACCCGCGATCCGTTTGCGTGCATTGGCAATGGGGTTTCCCTCCACAGAATGAAAACCGATGTGCGACAAAGAGAAACTTTATTCGGACATTTAATTTTTAAATATCATCCGGAGTATGGTAATAACACCATTCCGCTTTATTACAAACGCCATCGTGATTTCTCCATAGAGGGGGGCGATATTTTAGTGCTGAGTGATACTATCTTGGCTGTTGGTATAAGTGAACGCACAGAAAGTCGGGCGATTGATAAACTGGCGCGGGATATTTTCACCGCCAACACCAGCTTTAAAACTATCCTAGCTATGCAAATCCCTGAAACCAGAAGTTTTATGCACTTAGATACGGTGTTTACGCATATCGATAAAGATAAATTCACAATTCATCCTGAAATCAAGGGTCCACTCGTGGTTTATAAAATGGAAAAAGACGAAACGGCTCAATATGGTGTTAAAGTAAGTAAACAAAATTCAACCCTTGAAGATACTCTTAAGGATGCTTTAGGACTTAGTAGTGTAACGCTAATAGAATGTGCGGGTGGACATCCTGTGCATGCGGCGCGCGAGCAATGGAATGATGGCACCAATACGCTGGCAGTGGCTCCGGGTGAGGTGGTGGTTTACAATCGTAATCATATGACTAACCGTATTTTAAAAGAAAGTGGTATTAAGGTTCACGAGGTGCCATCCAGTGAGTTAAGCAGAGGCAGAGGCGGACCGAGATGTATGTCTATGCCGCTTATTAGAGATGCAATTAAATAAAGGAGAAAAAATATGGCTTATAACTTAAGAAACAGAAGTTTTTTAAAACTGGAAGACTTTACTGAAAAAGATATTAGATATTTACTAGACCTAAGTAGAGATTTAAAGCGTGCAAAATATGCCGGTATTGAACAACAAAAACTTAAAGGCAAAAATATTGCGCTGATTTTTGAAAAAGATTCCACACGCACTCGCTGTGCTTTTGAGGTAGGGGCCTACGACCAAGGTGCGCACGTAACATATTTGGGTCCTACTGGAAGCCAGTTTGGTAAAAAGGAATCCGTTGCTGATACTGCCAGAGTTTTAGGCAGAATGTATGACGGTATTCAGTTTAGAGGCTTTTCGCAAGCGGCTGTTGAAGATTTAGCGAAATATTCTGGTGTTCCTGTGTGGAATGGGCTAACCGATGACGCTCATCCAACACAAATTTTGGCAGATTTTCTCACAATTGAAGAACACAAAGGCAAACTGAAAGGTATTAAGTTGGTATTTGCAGGCGATGGACGCAGCAATATGGCGAATTCTTTACTTGTAGGAGCAGCAATTATGGGCTTAGATTTTAGAATCGCCACAGCTAAGTCTTTATTTCCACATGATTATTATGTGAAACTGGGGCAAGAGCTTGCTAAGTCTAGCGGTGCTAAAATTACCATTACGGAATCTGTTGAGGAGGCGGTTAAAGACGCCGACGCTGTTTACACCGATGTTTGGGTATCCATGGGTGAAACCAACTGGGAAGAACGGATTAATCTGCTTAAGCCATATCAGGTAAATGCCAAACTTATGAGCTATGCAAAATCTGATGCCATTTTCTTGCATTGTCTGCCGGCTTTCCACGATTTACAAACCACTATCGGTAAAGAAATTTACGATAAATACGGTTTAAATGGTATGGAGGTAACGGATGATGTTTTTGAAAGCAAAAATTCAGTAGTTTTTGATGAGGCAGAAAATCGGCTCCATACTATTAAAGCAGTTATGGTTGCAACCTTAGGCGACTAAAAGTTTTGCTATTTTAAGCCGAATACTTCGTTATTTTGCTCCTTATGTATTTATTATACACTGTGTCGCAAAATAACTCGTCTCGGCTTAAAATCTCTAAAACTTTACATGTGTAGTGGAAACTAATTATTGCTAAATAATTAAAATTACTTTAGTCTTAAAGTAATTAATTACAACAAAAAGGTATAAAAATGACGAAAAAAATGCCTCACGCCTTTACTATCATCTTTGGGCTAATTATTCTTATAGCGGTTTTAACGTGGATATTACCTGCAGGGAAGTTTGACACTAGGTTTGACGAAACCACAGGTAGAGACTTAGTAATTGCAGGAACTTATCACGAAGTTGAAAGTAATCCGCAGGGACTGCAAAGCGTTTTAACATCGTTTTCTAAAGGGTTGATAGACGCTGCCGAAGTTATTGCCTTCGTATTAATTGTGGGTGGTGCTTATGGAATTATTATTAAAACCGGAGCTATTGAGGCAGGGTTGAATCAGGCAATTAGAAAGTTTGGCTCTAAAGATAAGCTGGTGATTCCAATTCTTATGATACTTTTTTCCATTGGCGGCACCACCACAGGCATGTGGGAGGAAACGCTACCGTTTTATATGATAACAATTCCACTGATGGTCGCCTTGGGCTATGATCCTCTTGTCGGCATCGCCATTATTTTATTAGGTGCAGGCGCAGGGGTGTTGGGGTCTACGGTAAATCCATTTGCCACAGGTATTGCCAGTGCCATTGCCGGAATTTCCATTAAAGATGGTTTTAATTTAAGGGTATTGCTGTATGTTATCAGTGTAGGATTATCTTGTGCTTATGTTTTATGGTATGCCTTGCGGATTAAAAAAGACCCGAGTAAATCTATAGTTTACTATGCGCGAGAAGACCATCTGAAAGCCTTCAGTGAAAAGGGTGGCAATAAAGTGGATATCAATGTGTTTAGCATTCAACACAAAATAATTTTAACATTGTT
>JAISPM010000057.1 GCA_031274895.1 Alphaproteobacteria bacterium | reverse complement strand
CACGCCTGTTACAGCAAACGACTTTGTGTTTGCTTACAGAAGAATCTTAAACCCTGAAACCGCTGCGTCTTATGCTTCTATGCTTTATGTCATTAAAGGGGCTAAAGATTATAACACAGGCAAAGCCGGAGTTGAAGGTTTAGGTGTAAAAGCTCTTAATGACAGAACTTTACAAATAACTTTGGAACATCCAACCAGTTATTTCTTATCCATGTTGCATCATTATACTTTTAATCCATTGCCGCAACATGTGGTGGAAAAATATGGTAAAGCATGGTCGAAACCTGAAAACATAGTTACCAACGGTGCTTATAAAATTGTAGAGTGGAAACCGCAATCTTATGTGAAAGCCACCAGAAACGAATACTACTACAACAATGCCAATACTAAAATTGACAATGTAATTTATTATACACAAGAAGACAGAGCTGCGATTCTAAAAAGATTTCGCTCTTCAGAAATTGATGTTGCCGATGATTTTGCATCTGACCAATATGAATGGATAGTGGATAACTTAAAAGGTCAATACGACGTTTCTCCGTATATGGGTATTTATTACTTTGCGATTAATACTAAAGATAAAACCATGTCTAATCCAAAAGTTAGAGAAGCAATTAACTTAGCCATTGACAGAGATTTTATCACTGCAAAAGTTTTAAAAAGTGGAGAAGTTCCTGCTTATTCTTTTATTCCTACAGGGGTTAAAAATTATAAACCTGTGGAGTTGAGCTTTAAAAATATGTCAATGGATGAGCGGAAAGCCAAAGCTAAGTCTTTATTGGCGGAAGCCGGATATAATGCCAGTAATCCGTTGAGCCTTGAAATTGCTTATAATACTTCGGAAAATCATAAGAAAGTTTCAATTGCAATTGCTAACATGCTGAAAGATATTGGTATAAACTACACTTTAACCAATAAAGAAGTAGCGGTGCATTATAAGGATATGCAACAAGGTAATTACCAAATGGGTAGAGCCGGTTGGATTGCTGATTATGATGATCCTGCATCTTTCCTTTACATTGGTGAAACCGGTGTTGGTAATAATTATGCGAAGTTTTCTAATAAGCAATACGATGCCGATTTTGCTAAGGCTAAAACTTTATCAAATGAATCTGCCAGAAATAATTTTTACCAAGCGGCTGAACGAATTTTATTAGATAGTTCTAGCTATATTCCTATTTATTACTATGTGAGTCATAATTTAGTTTCAAATAGGATAGAAGGGTTTATTCCGAATGTCTCTAATACTCACCCGGCAAAGTATATTTCCTTTAAGGAGGTTAAGTAAGTTAATAAATTTTTATTAGCAAAAACTCAAAAAGGGAATACTTTAAAATAGGTATTCCCTTTTTTATTAAACCCCTTGTTCCTCTTTGTTGGGCGTTGTGGGTGGACACCGCAGGTGGGTCAGAGTAGTGGTAAAATAATAAAATTATACATGTAATGTTTCACGTGGAACATTTTAAATTTAAGGAGAGGGTTTATGGTATCTTATATATTAAAAAGGTTGCTGATATTTATACCAACATTATTTATAATAATAACGGCATCGTTTTTTTTAATGCGGATGGCTCCGGGTAGTCCATTTGATGGCGAGCGGGCGATTAGTGAAGAAATTCGGGCGAATATATTAAAATCTTACGATTTAGATAAACCGCTGTTTCAACAATATACTTCTTATTTATTTAAAGTAGTGCAAGGAGACTTCGGACCATCTTTAAAAATTAAAGATTTTACCGTGAGTGAGTTGATTTATAAGTCTGCTCCTACAAGCCTTACGCTGGGCTTTTTAGCCATGACTTTGGCGGTGATTTTAGGCGTGTTTTTAGGGTCTATTTCGGCACTGCACCAAAACTCTAAGATGGATTACTCCATTATGAGCTTTGCCATGGTCGGCATAGTCATACCGAACTACGCCATCGCACCCATACTTACACTTTTCTTCGGTATTTATTTAGCGATATTACCTGTGGGTGGCTGGTATGGGGTATCTTACATGATTTTACCGACTATTGCATTGTCTCTGCCATATATTGCCTATATTGCAAGGATAACCAGAGGAAGTATGTTAGATGTGCTTAACACTAACTTCATAAGAACCGCTTATGCTAAGGGGTTACCGGAACGGAAAATTCTGTTCAAGCATGCTCTTAAACCCGCAATTTTACCGGTTGTATCTTACTTAGGACCTGCCATTGCCGGCATTATGACAGGGTCAGTGGTAATTGAGAGTATTTTTGATATTCCCGGGCTTGGCAGATACTTCATTCAAGGCTCGCTAAACCGAGATTATCCACTGGTAATGGGCTTAGTGATTTTTTATGCTTTTATAATTATAGCCATGAATCTTATTGTGGATATTTTATACGCATACCTTGACCCAAAAGTAAAATTAGATAAATAGAGGGCAGATATTATGATGTTTAATAAAGAAAAAATTGATACACTGCAACTGGATAAAATGCAGGTTAGCAGCAGTGTTTATCGCGATGCCTTAATTCGTTTTAAGCGGCATAAAATGGCGATGACCTCGCTGTTGATTTTAGGAATAATTATCCTAATGTCCATAATTGCGCCATACTTTAGCCCATTTGCTTACGATTATGTGGATTGGAATGTGGCATTTCCTTCAAGTCCAAGTTTTGCTGGGGGGCATATTTTTGGCACAGATAGTAATGGGCGTGATTTATTTGTGCGCCTTATGATGGGTGTGCGGATTTCCATTATCATTGGACTGCTGGCGTCGCTGGTAAGTTTAACCATTGGCGTGCTATGGGGCAGTGTTTCCGGCTATTTGGGCGGCAAAACCGATTTAATTATGATGCGTATTATAGATATCCTTTACGCCGTGCCTTTTATGTTTTTAATTATTATTTTGGTGGTGGTTTTTGGTAAAAATATTTATTTAATATTTATTTCCATCGGAGCTATTAGCTGGTTGACCATGGCAAGAATTGTGCGCGGGCAAACCATTTCC
>JAISPM010000043.1 GCA_031274895.1 Alphaproteobacteria bacterium | reverse complement strand
TAAAGGCATAATCCCGGGGGAATTTTTAATTCCTGCCAATACGAATCTTTTTGGAGTGGTTAATTATATTACCAACCCTAGAAATATCTATTACTATAAAATTACCTTGGTTGAAGGGCAAACTATCGCGCAGTTTTTACAACTTATAGCCAGTAATCCAAATTTAACAGGTGATATTTTTAAGGTAGAAGAAGGCACCATGATGCCTGATACTTATTATTTTTCCCGTGGTAGCACTCGCGCTGAACTTATAACCAGAGCAACTGAGGCTATGGATAAATATTTAGCTGATTTGTGGGAGAATCGTAATACCGACTTACCTTTTAAAAATAAAAAAGAAGCACTTGTTTTGGCAAGTATGGTGGAAAAAGAGACGGGAGTGGCTCGAGAGCGCGATTTAATTGCCGGGTTATTTATTAATAGGTTGCGCTATGGTTATAAGTTGCAGTCTGACCCTACGGTAGCTTACGGTTTAGGTAAAGCCAGTGCCGATAAGCTCACTAAAAAAGATTTAACTACGGTGCATCCATATAATACCTATACCATGTATGGTCTGCCAATTGCACCTATCGCCAATCCATCAAGGGAATCCCTGCGGGCGGTATTTTTTCCTGCAGATACTAAGTATCTGTATTTTGTAGCCGATGGTAGCGGCGGTCATATCTTTACCATTAATCTTAAAGACCATAATATTGAAGTCGCCAAATGGCGTGAGATTGAACGTGGAATTAGACAAAGGGAATCAAAAGCTAACTAAAGGAATAACTACATTTAGCCTCAGCCATGACCGCATATAGTTCTATAATGCCTTATATTAATAATCTTGGCGGTCAAAATTCGGCTAAATGTAGTTATTCCTTTAGTTAGCTTTATTTGTATAAAAAAGAAGAAGTAAATAGTTTCTTAAAACCACAATGACATATTCCTACATATGGGAAGCTCTAGTGATGTCATAATGTGGTTTTAAGTAGTTTTTATAGCCTTTGTTTGAGCTTATAGAAGTAGAATATAAAATCATTCATTACCACTAGCAATTTCACTAGGAAATAAAAGATAAAAGAAGAAGGGATAGATTAATTTCTATCCCTTCTTCTTTAGTAGATGCCGTCTTTCGACGAAGGTTTACTCATTAGGAATTAAACCATTCTGTAAGGCTATTATATTCGGGTCTGTAGGGTTTGGTTGAATATAATTAAAGTAGAACACATATTGAGTATAAGCCTCTTGATTATTTACGATATCAAGAAGACAGTTAGATACAGGTTTAAGTGAGCCAACTCTTTTAGAAATAAACTGATCATAAGCCTTAGCAAACATATTTGAGTAATTACAGAATAACACTTGATTTGTGTAATCTCCTCTAAATATACTAATAAACTCACTTTCTGAAAGGAATCTAGCTTTGAAAACTTCAGGCATATCTCTAACCACGTTAAAGTTAGTGCGTAAACTAAAGTTTTTAGCCGCATTTAATTTTCTTAAAAGACTGTCGTCTTGAGTATTAGTAGCTAAGAAATCGTCATATAAATTGTTATATAAATTAAACAATTCGGTTTCTGCCCATATACTTGGATTCATACAATTACTGTAATCTACCAATTTACTTTTTACAGGCATAGTAGCATTAGAGTAGTCTCTTATTTCACCATTTGCTAAAATAAAAGCCATTCTGGCTGTTTCTGCATATCTACAGAAATCACTACGATTACTACCTATAAAGGTTAAGAAATCAGCAAAAGTTAGTTTGGTATTTCCTAAATTTTTTGGAGTAACATCAACAAGTCTAAATGTAGCAGTATCTTGCATTACAGGAGTAACCACAACTGTAGGTGCTGCTGCAGGAGCTGTAGTATCTTCAGCAATAATAGGAGCAGCTTCTATTATTGGTGCCGCATTTTGAGACTCATCTTGTGCCGAAGGTTTGGTTGCTACAGTAAATAATTTTTTGTTTTTAGTTTCATATTGCGATTCTCTGTCAACAATATAAATAACCAAAACAGCAATACATGCTAAAAATATTACTATATAAAAAATAAAAGGGATTATTTTAAAATGACCACTGTCGGAAAGAATTCTCTTTTTTTTGCCTTTTTTACTATCTTTCTTTTTAGAGTTTTTAGAATCCGTAGAATCTTCTTTTGGTTTACGACGAAAAAGGTTTAATGGATTCCATTTACTTCCTTTTTTAGCAGGAGCTTCTTTTTTAGGTGCCGGAGCTGTTGCAGGAGCTACATTTTTTTCTGCAGATAACTCGTCCTTAAATCTTCTTTCTCTAATTTCGTCTATTTTTCTTGCCATTACACATACCAATAATTGTTAAATTTTATAGCATTATACATTATATATAAAAAATGCCTAGTAGTCAACGGGAAAATTCAATCTTTTATCTTTAATATTGTTGTCGCAAAATCGCTTATGTATTATTATACACTGCGCTCTTTGCTCCTAATCTTAAAGCAAAATATTGAATTTTTATTATTTATTAAGATTACTTTTTAGTTTTTTAATATTTTCTAGTGATTGTTCTACAATTAAGTCTTTTTTATCTGCCTTTTTTATCTTTTTAACATTTTCCGGTTTTATATCAGGAAATAAACCAAAATTTATGTTAGATGGCTGATAGTTATCCTTATGCTCAAGAATATGATTTAAAATTGCGCCCAAAGCACTTACTTTAGGAATATCTATCCTCTTATTTTGTAATCGTGCAGCCGCAAATAAAGCGCACATTAAGCCGGTGCTGGTGCTTTCTACATAACCTTCGCAACCGGTTATTTGTCCGGCAAAAAAGATATTTTCATGACTTTTTAAAGATAAATCAGCATCCAACACCGCAGGCGAATTAATAAAAGTATTTTTGTGGATACTACCAAGTTTCGCAAACTCAGCATTTCTAAGAGCAGGGATGAGCCTAAAGATTCTGCTTTGTTCATTATATTTTAACTTAGTTTGGCAACCAACCATATTATAAAGGCTTCCTAAAGCGTTATCTTGCCTTAATTGCAGCACTGCAAAAGGTTGCTCTTGGGTGTGAGGATTCACCAAACCTACAGGTTTTAATGGACCAAATAACAAGGTTTGCTTACCACGATTTGCCATTACCTCTAAGGGCAGACAGCCCTCAAAATAAGGAATATCCTTTTCAAACTCTGCAAACTCCATGTATTCGGCATTGATGAGTTCGTTATAGAAAACTTCATACTCACTTTCATTCATGCCGCAATTGATGTAATCTGCGCCATCACCCTTATCGTAGCGCGATTGAAACCAAGCATTACCAAAATCTATGCTGTCTTTATAAACAATAGGAGCAATGGCATCAAAGAAATTGAAAGACTTTTCACCTATTAATTCCATAATTTCTTGGTTTAAATTGTCGCTGGTTAAAGGACCCGTGGCAATAATCACAATATTATCTTTCGCCACCTCGGCAAGATTACTAAATTCTTCATGAACTACTGAGATGTTCGGGTGTGATTGTAAAATTTCCGTAATTTCATTTGAAAAAGCAATGCGGTCAACCGCCAAAGCATCTCCTGCGGGGACGCGATGTTTATCAGCAATTTTTATGATAAGGGAATCCATCTCGCGTAGTTCTTGGTGCATAAGTCCTACAGCAGATTTTAAATTATCGCTGCGGAAGGAATTAGAACAAACTAATTCAGCAAAGCTATCCAGCGTGTGAGCAGGGCTTTTTTTGATTGGTTTTATTTCAACTAGGCGCACAGCAAAGCCATGGTTTGCCAATTGAAAAGCGCATTCACTACCTGCCAGTCCGGCTCCTACAACTATAATTTCTTTCACTATTGCCACCTTGCGGATATATTATTTTCAATGCCAAAGAGGTCAAGACATCTCGCTACACTATGATTCACAATATCTTCAATAGTCTGTGGTTTATTATAAAAAGCAGGAACAGGCGGCATAATAATTGCGCCATTCATAGTAGCTTTTTGCATGAGGTCTATATGTCCAAGGTGCAAAGGAGTTTCACGAAACATTAACACAAGTTTCCGTCTTTCTTTCAGCATAACATCGGCTGCACGGGTGATTAAATTATCGTTATAAGAATGGGCGATACCTGAAAGCGTTTTCACCGAACACGGCACCACAATCATGCCACGGCTTAAAAATGATCCTGAAGATATACCGGCATGCAAGGCATTATTAGGATAGAATTCGTCTGCCATGGCGATAAGTTCTTGTTCGCCTAAGCCTAATTCTTCACGAGCTGTAAAAAATCCCATTTTAGAAACCACAAGAATGGTTTTAATATTAAGACTTCGCAAGGTTTCCAATAATTTAACCGCATAAACGATTCCACTTGCACCACTTATTCCCACAATTATTGCATTGTTCACAAATTTTCTCAATGTTGTTTTGCTTTAGCAAAGAATATCATATATAATATTTAAAGCAACATAATAAAAGGAGAGATTATGGCTAGTGTGGTGATTTTAGGAACTCAGTATGGCGATGAAGGTAAAGGTAAACTGGTAGATGTATTGGCGGGCAAAGCCGATATGGTAGTGCGCTTTCAGGGTGGCAATAATGCAGGACACACCATAATTTTAGGCGAAGAAAAGTTTGTTTTTAACTTGTTGCCAAGCGGCGTGTTGTATGAAAAAGCTAAGTGTATTATTGGCAATGGCGTGGTTGTGGATCTATCTGTTTTACTTAAAGAAATGGAGATTCTTAAAAGCCGTGGCAGAAGTGTTAATCACATTTACATCAGCGATAAAGCTCATTTAATTATGCCGTATCATATTATGTTAGATAAAATCAAAGAATCCACCACCCATAAAATCGGCACCACCCAAAGAGGGATTGGTCCAACCTATGCCGATAAAATTAATCGTGTGGGAATCCGTGTGGCAGACCTTGTGGACTTTGATATGTTTAAAGAAAAATTACATATCAATTTAGAAGAAAAAAATTTGCTGTTTGCTAAAGTTTACGGTATGGAACCGCTGAGTGAAGAGGCGATTATTAAAGAATTCGCAGAGTTTAGAGAAAGAATTTTACCTATGGTCGTGGATTCTGCTGAAGAAATTAATGAGTATTTAAGTAATGATAGACTGGTAGTGTTTGAAGGAGCGCAGGGTAGTCAGCTGGATATAGACTTTGGGACATATCCGTTTGTAACCAGTAGCAGTCCATCGGTGGGCGGCGTGTTAATCGGCAGCGGCATTAGCCATAAGAAGATAGATAAAGTGGTAGGGATAGTTAAGGCGTATACCACCAGAGTCGGTGAGGGTGTGTTTGTAACGGAATTAGACGAACCAATGGGAAGTTTTTTGCGAGATAAAGGTGGCGAATACGGAGCCGTAACTAAACGCCCTCGTCGTTGTGGTTGGCTGGATATGGTCGTGCTGAAAAGTGCGGTGGAAAAAAACGGTCTCAGTGATATTGTAATCACGAAGTTAGATATTCTCACAGGGCTTGAGGAAATTAAAGTTTGCGTAGGCTATGAGATTGATGGTAAGGAAGTGCAAACTATCCCAACTAACCTGCGGAAGTTAGCAAGCGCAAAGCCAATCTATAGAACCTTTAAGGGTTGGCAAGAAGATATCAGTGAGGTGATAGAGTTTGATAAATTACCACTTGAGGCTCAAAAGTATGTTCTGTTCGTAGAAGATGTTCTTCAAACCAGCGTATCCATGGTATCCGTAGGACCTGAGCGCACGCAAAACATTATTAGGAAGCATATAATCTAAAAATTCCCCTTCTTGCAGAAGGGGTGGCAGCGAAGCTGACGGGGTAGTTGGAAAAAATAAATATAATGAAGCATTTAAAAAAATTCAATACTAATTTAGTTCTAACACTGTTTATATTAATACTTATAGCTAGTGTTGTTGTTATTGTTCTGTATGCCTTTGAGTTTGATTCTATACAATCTTTGGTGAATTTTCTTATACATGGCAACAGAGAGCAAGATATTCCTAAACCGGCGGTGCTAACCAGTCTTGGTGCGCTTTCTTTAGGGATACTTGCTTTATTAACCCTAACTCTTTCTTTTAAAAGAGATGCTACCACAAGACATTTGCTGCAGGTTAACCGAGAGCAAATAGATATTATCAAACACAACAATCTGAATACTATTTTTAAAGAAGCGGTGTCGTTGCTGGCAAGTTCGCATATCGCCACACGCATGGGCGGAGTTTATACTTTAATTGATATTGCTCACAATAATTCTGAATATGTGAAAAGAGTTAATTTAATATTGTGTCAACATATTTCCGATAGAAGTAATATTGAATATTATGAGTTTTTAAAAAATCGTAATATACCTGAAAGCGATGCCAGAATCCTTGAAAGAAGCACCACTTTAAGAAAATTTATGATATTGGAGAAACTTGGATTTAATGAAGATTACAGGGTTTTTAATAACACCGTATTTACCAAAGAGGCGCAAGTAAAAGATGAGGATGATTACAAAAATTTAATAAAACAATATATTAAATGCAAGGAAGTTCTAAGGTGCTTAGAAGAATTTTATTCAAGCGACGAGGTGCAGATATTAATTCGTTTAGTATTTATAGATAATTATAATCTATTTTGTAATGATATGTCGTATATTAATAATGCAAAGTTATTCAAGGTTCATTTTAATAATAAATTGCATAACCAAAAAATCAGAGTGTTTGAAAGCGATAAATCGTATGAATTAAAAAATATTGTCTTTAATTATTGTTTTTTGCATAGTGTTTCTATTTTTGGTGATTCTATCAGTAATTTAGTTTTTGAAAGGTCTGTTGTTAATAAAAGCACCATTAGTGGCGGAGAGTTTAAAAATATAGAGTTTTGTAGATCTATTGTCCGAGAGTGCAGTTTTATTAAAGAAACAAATAATTTGTTTAAATATCCAAGCCCTGCAATAATATTTGATTTTTCTTCGTTTTTAATAGGCAGTAAGTTTAATCAGTTAGCATCCAGTAATTTTCTACTTTGCTTAGAAAAAACCAGAGGTAATTTTGTTGAATTTAACGCTCCCTTGCTGCATGGCGAAGAAGATGTATTGAATATTGATACAAATTTGCTGGAAGGATGCGATAATATCTATTTGAATGCCGATGATAATTTGGTCAATAATAATAGCAATAACAACATTAAGTTCACCAATTTTGAAGAAGATTACAAAAATTATAAAAAAGGACTTAACAATAAAATCAAAATCGCCAGCCTTGTCCTAAATAATCCTTCTACCCCCCCCCATCATAGGCAAAGATAGCAGTATGGCTGGGAGGTAATGGAAAATAATACAACAAAAATAAATTATCACTTTTATTTATTGGTAATAAAATTTAATAAGGTTAATAAGACAATGTATTTAAGTATATTATTAATAATCTTTTTATGTGTAATAGTATTTTTATTAATTAATTTAGATATAAACTTCTTAGATATACGTAAAAATTTTAAAAATCACAAATACAATAAATACAATATACTTATGGCTGTTTGTATCTTTATATTTATAATTTATCTAACTGAATCTTTATTATATTCTATTTTTGATATTGAAGAATGGATTTTTTTTGGGAACATCAGGCATCAATTCTTTAATTCTGATGATGAGAATTATAAAGGGAAATATCCATTATTATATTGTTTAGCTGCAGTTATGGCTGGGTTAATAGCTATAATAACCATTACATTATCTTTTAAAAGATATAGACAAACAGAAAAGCATAATCTTGAAATTTTTTTTAAGGAAACCATATCCTTATTAGGAAATAATAGTTCTGCTACACGAATGGGTGCTGTGCATACCTTAATAGATATTGCTGAAAAAGACCATGTTAATTATGCAAAAAGGATTAATACAATACTATGTCAACATATTGTAGATAGAAGTAATGAAGAATATTATAAATATTTAAATAGTAACAATGTAAATAAAAATGATATTAGAATTCTTGAAAGAGTTTTGCTTTTAAGAAAATTTTGCTTGTTAGAAGAGGATAAAATTGCTCAAGATTCTAATCTTATTAAGGAATATAATAGATATAAGAATGTTATAAAGTATTTAGAAAGTTTTTATTCTTCTAATGAGGTTCAAGATTTAATTAATTTAGTATTTAATTGTTGCTTGTTTGAAAATATGGATTCTAATATAAATGGGGCAAAGTTATTTAATATAAAGCTTATAGCAAATAATCTAAAAATGGTTAGATTTGAATATTGCTTTTTTGATAATATTGTTATAAAAAGTGAGGATATTGATGATATTAGTTTTAAACAAACCTCTATTAGTAGAATGACTATCGATGGTAAGAATCTTAATAAAATAGAATTTAATGAATCCATTATAAAAAATACTCATTTTGCAAAACTTAAGGATAGAAATTCTATTAGTAGTAAATCATTTATAGGGTTTGATAAAAATTCTTGTGTGATAGGATGTCGGTTTGACCAATTATTAGAAGATAATTTCGTGAATTTTGATAAAAGACCAACATGTAATTTTATTTTTTTTACATCTCTTCATAATCAAGAAAATACGAATATAAATAGAGATTTGTTAGGCATTCTTAATAATGTTTATCTAAATATAGGTAAAGAAACAGTTCATAATAGTAATAAGAAAATAAAACTTATTGATTTTACTGATAATAATTATGGTAATAGTGATTTTGCAATAGCTTTAAAAAAGCATATAGATAGCTTTGATAAGAAATTAAAAAATAATATAAATAATACAAAACCAAATAAAAAGTAGAATTAGTATTTTTATTTAGTGAAATTAATATTTATTGTATATAATATAATACATATGAACAATTTATAAGGATTGTGTTAAATGTATTTAGTCCATGAAGAGTTAGGTTTCTGTGGTGGTGATGGTCAAAGAGGATATAGCCCTAAAGAAATAGAGAAAATTAGGAAAGAAATTGAAAAAGACAAAAGGGATAATGAGGATTTTATTTGGCAAAAATATAAGCAAGAAGAGTCTAAAATTATTACTTCGGATATTCATTTTAGCTAAGCCAAATCTTAAAAATAATTAAAAAGCCTTAGAATAATCTAAGGCTTTTTAATGAAAGAATTACAGACCTTTATTTCCATTTATTTAATGCCGATTGAACTTCTTCATCTGTGGCGAACTCTCTATTTTTAGCTTGTGCCAAGCCTTTTGCCATTTTTTGGAGTTGCCAGTTATGCAAATCCATTTGCTTTAAGTCAGTATTTTTTTCTAAAGGAATTTTACTACTTTTGTGTTTTGTTCTACCTCCCGACATAAATAGCCTTATAGAGGGAGTTTAGGAAAGTTATATTGGTGGGTTTTACGGTATCCAGTGTGTTTACGGAAACTTGGTTGACGGCGATTCTATTACGAGATGTTTCGCCAAGCTCACCATTAATTACCATATCGCCGCCGACGGAGGCGATATCGCTGATTACGTAATGCTGCCCATTCACAAAGCCTAAATACATAAACACATGCCCTTTCATAAGTAGTAAGGTTCCCAGCTCCATGCCACGTAGGGTTTTAGAGCGTTCTTCTTCATTCATGCCTTCTAAAATGGCAATTCTGCCGATACTGTTTGCCATCTCGGCTCTGGTTGATGGCATAAGTTTAGAATCCTTGGGCGCATTTATTATACTGCCAGCCATATTCGCCATTTCGCCTGTATTCCGAGGAATGTTTATACCAAAAGTATTGAATATATCTTGAATAAAGGAAGAACAGTCGCGCCCACTGAAATGCCCGCCCCAATCATACCTGTTTCCTTGCATTTTAAAGGCTTGCTTGATGATGTTCTCTTTAGTGTAAGGCAAATAGCCCACACTAACATCTTCACTGTATGGAATTAAAATGAGTTTAAATTCCAGTTGACCGCTACTGTTTTCTATAGGTAAACGTGCCACAAAATTTCCGACTGTAGACTGATTATCTACAAATTCCGGCTTATTTTTAACAATAGGCAATTTTTGCCCCATGTAAAATACGCGCTCACTCACGCCACCATCATAAGGATTAAACGATAGCATCAATTTATTCGCTGTAATTACTATGAAATCCTGCGCATTAATATAGTTATTCCAGTCGGTTGGACTGGCGTAAATAATATCCGCCACATCTATCCATCCTGCATAATTGCCGGTGCGAACAAACAAAAACGCACCGTCTGTGCTTTTGTGTAAAATCACCACAGGAGTTGCCGAGTATACTGCCGTTTCCTGCGCCATATCGAATTCTATATCGTTTTCCGCCTCGTATAAACTATCATGACTTGGAAACGACCGCAAATTGGTTTTTCTAAGGGTAAATCCCACGGCAAAGTTCGCTTTGCTAATACCTTCAACATTGGTATTTGCCAACAGACCTTGATAATATTCTTCAGTTGCCAAAGTATCGCCCAAATATCTTGGACTTTGCGGAATTTTGTAGTTAGAAATTAAACTCGCCACAGTATCTTCATCTACACTTTCAAAAAACTCTTGCAGATTTACCAATTGCGGCACACGAGCCAAATTTTCTTGATTAAACCTTGCAATTTCCTCAGGTGTTAAAATCACTCGTTGGATGTTTTTAGTGTTGCTCAGCCAAAACGAGGAAGTTAAAAATCTATCATCCACTTGATATTTATAGGCAAAAGCTGTTGAAAAACTCATGATATTCACAAGGATTATTATTAAAATTTTTTTCATTACTGTGCCTTAGTTATAATTACAGGAATATCTTGCATGGTATCGGGATTTTTACAGGCATATGAGGTATCTTGAAACATTTTGTTATCTATCAGATTTTTGCGAGTAAGAATCATGGTCATAGGGTCTTTATATAGTTTTGCCATATAAAGAAAATCTTTCGCTTCTTTTTTATAAATGGTGAAATCTCCTGCGGAATCGTGTCCCGCAGAGATATATTGCGCATTGACATGATACACATTATCCATCACGCTAATGTAATGGTCTTCAATAAAAAGGGCGATAGAATTAGAGTAATCTATCACATTATTTTGCAAATAAAAACATTTGTAATACTTTGCTTGCAGAGATGTCCCACAAATTAAAAACAATATTACTATTCTTATTATCAACATTTTAAAGACTTAACCTCGTTTTCTATAAATTCTTCCACCTGATTTGCCGCAAATCCGATGAAATTTTCTATGTTAATTATAGCCTCTAATTTAGATTTATTTAAATTAAAAATTTCATCCTGCAATATTTTTTGCAAAAGATCGTTTTCGCCGCCATTTTCCACCATATTTTTTTTGGTTGCGATGGCGTGTTGGCGAATCTTCTCGTGGATTTCTTGCCTGTCGCCACCCTCAGCCACCGCTGCCATCATAATGTTTTCAGTCGCCAAAAACGGAATTTCCGCCATAAGGTTTTTAGAGATTACTTTTTCGTTCACAGACAGGTTTTTAGTAATATCTGCCAAAAGAGTAAGAATGCTGGATGCTGTGAAAAATCCCTGCGGAATGGTGATGCGGCGATTGGCACTATCGTCCAGCGTGCGCTCAAGCCACTGGGTGCTTGCAACCATTATTGCCGACTGCGGCAGGGTCATAAGATATTTAGAGAGTGAGCTGACCCGTTCGCTTTTAATAGGATTGCGTTTATATGGCATGGCAGAGGAGCCGATTTGCTTTTTGCCGAAGTTCTCCTCAATTTCTTTCAAGTTTTGCAGCAGGCGAATATCATTCGTCATTTTATGGGCAGAGGTTGCAATTTGCGCCAAAAGGTTAAGTATAGATACATCAACCTTACGGTCATAGGTTTGTCCTGTTATGGTGAAGTGATTGGGAAAATTAAAATCTTGTGCGATATTTTTTTCCAGTTGCTGAACTTTCTCAAAGTCGCCATGGAATAATTCTTTAAAACTGGCGAGAGTTCCCGTGGTGCCTTTAATGGAGCGGAATTTAAGGTTTTCTATTGTGAATAACAATTCACGATAGTCCATGGTGAAAGATTGCAGCCACAGGCACGCCCTACGACCAACCGTAGTCGGCTGCGCTACCTGATAGTGGGTGAAGCTAAGGGTGGCGGTGTTTTTGTATTTAAGGGCGAAGGCGGATAGTTCTTCTATTAGGTTATAAAGGTATTTTTTAATGAGCAGCAGGGAATCGCGAATGAGAATTAAATCGGTGTTGTCTTTAATAAATTCGCTGGTGGCTCCA
>JAISPM010000037.1 GCA_031274895.1 Alphaproteobacteria bacterium | reverse complement strand
TGAGCCTTTGCTGCCTCTATTACGCCCTTATTAATTTCTTTAAAACTACTTTCAACCACACGGGCATAAAAAGGCGACATGCCGATTATCAGCGCAGGAAAAGCTGCCTTGGTGCCAAGAATCGTTCCCATCAATAATTTTGTAATTGGCAACAATAAAATTATTAAAATAATAAACGGAATCGCTCGAATCACATTTACAATTGCCGATAAAACCCCATAAACATATCTGTTAGCTAAAATCTGATTGCGTGAAGTTATAAATAACATAACTCCTAAAATTATCCCGAAAATCGCCACAAAAAATGTTGACACCACGCTTAAATAAATGGTCTCTAGACTGGCATTTATAAGCTGTTTATACTGATACTCACTTAACCAAAAAGACATCTCTACTCCTTAGTTATCTATAATTTCAATTTTAATGTTTTTAGATTTTATAAACTCAAGAATCTCCGTGCTTAGCTTGTTTTCTTGGTCTATGTAGGCGGTTATTACGCCATCCGCCTGCCCATCAAGCGTTTCCACATAAGCCTCAATAATACTCATTTTAAGGTTAAATTTTAGGGCAAGCTCTGAAATTAGTGCGTCTTTAATGGATTTTTTACCGTAATACAACTTGACAAACTTACCGTTTTTGTAAGTATTAGATAGCTCAACAATGTTATCATCCTCCTCACGCTCGTAGCCCTTAATTACCAGTTCCTTCGTTATTTGTTCTCTAGGATGTGCAAACACATAATCTACATCGCCCATTTCCACAATTTCGCCTTTATCTAAAATTGCTACGCGATGGCAAACTTCCTTAATTACATCCATTTCATGGGTAATTAACACCACCGTTAAATTGGTTTTGGCTTGAATCTCTTTAATTAATTTTAAAATAGATGATGTATTAGCAGGATCTAAGGCAGAGGTTGCTTCATCGCAAAGTAATATATTTGGGTGGCTTGCCAGCGCGCGCGCGATTCCAACTCGCTGCTTTTGTCCGCCGCTTAGTTGGCTCGGATATTGTTTTTCTTTTCCCCCAAGATTAACTAAATTTATAAGTTCCGCCACACGGGTTTTAATATCTGCCTTACCTATCCCTTGAATTTCCAGCGGAAAAGCAATATTTTCTTCCACATTGCGACTTGAAAGCAAATTAAAATTTTGAAAAATCATGCCGATTTTTTGACGTTTTAAGCGTAATTCCTTGGCAGATAGCTTTGTAATATCTTGATTATTTATAAGAATATTGCCGCTTGAAGTATTTTCTAAGGCGTTAAGCAGCCTTAAAAGCGTGCTTTTGCCTGCACCCGAAAGCCCGATAATGCCAAAAATCTCCCCCGCATTTATGCTCAAGTTGATGTTTTTTAACACCTGAGTTCCGTTATAACTTTTGTTCACATCGTGCAGTTGAATCATTAATAATCTATCCTTATAAATAAAAAAAGAGGTTGTATAAAACAACCCCTTTTTAAGTATAAATTTACCTATAAAATGTTGTCTTATCTTTTTAGAAATAAAATAAATTTATTTCTAACAGGAATTAGCACCGTGTTTTTAGGATTCCTAAAAAGGGTTGCTTGGCGATACGAGCCTGTCTCTGTCGCCCATCTTGATAAGATTGAATCATAATAGATTCCATAATAGAAAATATTATGGCAGATAAAAAATTTAATGTCAAATAAAATATAAAATCCCCTTCTGTGGAGAAGGGGTGCCTGCCCTTGCAGGCGGGGTAGTGGGAAATCATTTAACAAAAATAAATTATTTCGTTATGTATAAATCTTCTACTACTACCCCGTCTTGCCTAACGGCAATCCACCCCTTCCCCAGCGAAGGGGACTTTCTATTAATTACCTCTTTACAACCATTTGGTGTAGTGATATAATCTATGATTGAAAAATTTAATCCAAAAAGGAAACAAATATGGCAAGAAAAATGCGAATTACCGAAAGTAATTTAACCAAAATCTTAAAAGAAAAAGGCTATACCTTTAAAGAGTTAGGAGAATACTTAGGCGTGTCCACCCAGCAGGCGCAAAAATACGGCAATGGCGATAATGAACTGTCATTAAAACTATTACTGGAAACTTGTAAATTTTTAGATTGCTATCCGCAAGAAATTTATCCGGAAATTGAACTGTATGATAAAGGCTTTAACATTCCTAAAACGCAAAAATTATTGTCAAACTTGCCTGAAGCAGCCCAAGATAAATCCATCACCATCAATAATACGACCACGAATGTTTATAAATCTAACTTTTTTGAAGACTTATTCAGCAATATAAAATTGATGGATATAAATTCTCGCGGAGCTTTGTTGTTTAAAATTGCTGTATTTCTTATTGTGGTGGATGCTTTTATTTATGTAGGATTTCGTCTTTTTGGATATACCTACGCCCCTTTTATCGGAGCCGATGGTCTTAGCGGACAACTAATGTGGCAAATAGTGGTTTTTACCTTCCCACTAAGTTTTATTCTGCCGTTGCTTATTAAACATTGGTCTGTTTATGTTCTAACTTTTTCAACTTTCCATGGTATACTTTCATTATTAGCCGGGTCTTTTTTACATATTACTATTAATTATATAGCTAGTAATCAAGTTGACCCTCATGCTCTATGGCTGATTAAAGGAGCAATCGCTTTAATATTAACCCTTATTTATGCTTGGATTGTTAAAACTTACTTAAGAAAACCTATTAAATCTAATAGAGTTAAAGTGGCTTAACTGGAGACTTAAAGTATGATTAAAACAAATTTAGAAACTCTAATAAAAGATAAAAATATTACTTTGCAAGACCTAAGTAATCATCTTAATTTAACACAAGAACAACTTAAGCAGTATGTAGATGGCAAAAGTGAAATGTCTTTAAAAATACTAATTGAAACATGTAGCTTTTTGCAATGTAGTCCTAAAGATATTTATCCTGATATAATCATATATGACAAAGGAATTGAAATTCCTAATGAATCTAAAGGATTTTTTGG
>JAISPM010000094.1 GCA_031274895.1 Alphaproteobacteria bacterium | reverse complement strand
TCTAACAATGATGCTCAACATAATGACAAGCATAAGAACAATAATGGTTTCTCTAATGGCTCTGGGAATGTTTAGGACTATTTTGTTATGCCTAAGTAAAAAGGGGAAGAATTTTATCTTCCCCTTTTTACTACAATATTGATTCTACCACAACTATGATGTATTATATACGTTCATTCTTTTACAAAAATTAGGGTATCCCTTAATTTCTAAGGAATGTGCGTATTTTTTAGAGTATATTAATTAAAATGTTTATGCCCACTGCTATAAAATTTTCCTTATGTTTAGGAGGATTATTTTTATTTACTATTTTTTGCCAGCCAATAACTGCCAAGGAAAATTTTGAAGATGTGTTGAATTCTTACTATCAATCACTCATAGATAATCATACCTTTTATTACGAGATTGATATTAACACTAAAGATGATTACGGTAAAAAAGTTGTTGATGATTCGTTCACGTTAGATAGCATGGCGGAGGAATCTGAAGATATTAATAAACTAAACACTAAGGATAATCTTGAAGGCTCTACGCTTAAAGATTCTCAATCAACAAGTGTTGCGCTTTACAAAGAAATTAAAGAAAACTTTTATGAGGTAGCGACAAAGGTATTAAGCGATTCTTCTACAGAACTAAGTTTATTTAAAACCGCAGGTAGAATTCAATTTTACACCCCACTTATAGTCAATGGTCTTGATGTAAATTTACTGGATTATATTTCCATTTATCATGAGGCTTATAATTTTGAGGTTATTAAAACCACAGAATCCGATTATTTCTATCGCGGAATTCTAAAGCCTGAGCTTTTGCAACAAAATAGTAATTTATTTAAGGAAGTGCAAATAAAATTCTCTAAAGAGTATAATATTCCTACAAAAATCACACTTTATGATAAAAAAAATAAAATTGAAATCAGTATTGAGGTTGCAGATACATTAAAAAATAGAAATAATTATATACCATCAAAATTTATAGTGTATAATAATGGTGAAAAAACCACGATATCTTTGCATAACATTCAAGTTGGAATTCCCATAGATATTGAGAATAATTATAAAATTACCCTGCAAGAGTATATAGATCTTAACAATGATGAAAATAATTAAATTTTTTTTGCTAAGCCTTTTGTTTATCTATCCTGTAAAAGCAGCAACTATTGTAAATAATGATAAGAATCAAATAGATATAAACGGAAATTTAAATATCGCCTATTTTAATAAGCTGCCCAGTGAAAATACTTACGATTTTATTACAAATAATAACTATTACTCCGGTCTTGGCATAAGCGCATCTAATAAAACTCTTGCAAATATTACCACCACTGCAGTATTTAGTATACAAATTAATAATAAGTATTACTATCCTCAAGAAATCGATAAAACCTATTACAAAGCCCTTGAAGTGGATGAGTTGTATTTAGAATTTGCCGGCAATGAAGATTCGGTGAAAATGGGAAATTTTAATTCACAAGTCATTGCTAACACATTAGGTGCTACAAATTATGCGGGAATATTTTTATTAGATGCAGGATTTTCTTTCACAGGAAGTAGCGCAGGGCTATTTGGTGAGCCTAGGGAAAGTGATTTTTCTACCGAGGACGTTTACCAAGGACTGGGGCATTATTATCAGGCTGGAAGCGTGAAAGTTGCAGTAGAATTAGAAAGTCCACGGGATAATTTAAATCCTAGAAATAGCTTTGAAGTAAATGCTTTTGATAGGGTTTACACAGCGGCAGTTTCGCTTTCTTATGCGGGCGACACTTTAGGATTATCTATTGGTTATAAGCGCATGCAAAATAAACTGGCTCAAGAGTTTCGTGATGTTTTTAGTAGAAACATGATAAACTCCGATAATGTTTTTGCCTCCACATATTTAAATTTAGGAAATTTATACATAGCTACCTCAGGCGGATATTATAAAAACTTAAAAATTGCAGGGATAAATCATACAGGAGCGTCAGCATTAGTGAGCTATCAACTAACCAAAATAAAACCTTATGTAGGCTATCAGATTCTTTACGCCGATAACCTCCATAAAAACGGTGGCGCGTATGGGTTAGTAAATGGCGTAAATTATTCCTTTGACCAATCAGCAGCGGTGGTTGGGGTATCTTACAATGTTTTTGACGGGCTTTCTATGGGAATTGAGCATATGAACGATATTCGCACAAAATCGCAAAGACGCACCTCATTGCTGAATAATGTTAATAACGATATTACTGCCATCTATTTACAATATTCTTTTTAAAAACGGAGCATAGTTTATGAAAAAATTGGTTTTTTGTCATGGGTTGCCTTATAATAAATCTTTTTTTATGCCCTTGATTCTATCCTTGGAAGCCTTTTATGGAGTTAAATCGCTTACAAATAGCATTAGCTTAGCAGATTTTCAACAGGATAAGTCTACATCATCTACGGAGGATAATAGCTTCGTTTTTACCGAAGGTGCCGAAAATCAAATTGAAATTATTAACCTAGATTTAGGCTATTTTGGCGATAAATCTGTGGTGGGAGAAGATCTTGATGGAGCTATCTGCGTAGGACACGGTTTAGGCTTTAATAAACTACTGGATATGGACGTTAAATGGAGTGGTATTGTTGGAATATCTACTTTGTTGCAGTTTGTATCTGATACAGAATCCAGCCGTAAGATAGAAAATTTAGAAAACTCACTGAATGATGATTTGCCTTTAGCGTTGAAATCGTTAGTTGCCAGATTAAGCGGAGGTATGGTGCTTAATTTACCATATCCGTTGGCAGATATAAATTTAATTAAAGCGGATGTGCAGTATTTAAAAAATACTGATAGCAGTGCGATCCTAAAAAAGAAAAAGCTACCAACCTTATTTCTGCATGGCGGTAAAGATGTGTGGTATAATGCTGATAATGCGAAAGCACAATTAGCAGATTATAATTTAATTATGAATGAAAGCGCGTCGCATATTTTAGGCTATGCGCAGGCTTTATGGTGTCGTGAGCAGATAGCTAAGTTTATCGATAGTCTATAACGCCCGTCATACCGACGCAGGTCGGTATCCACTGTCCTTTTTAAAAATTATTATACGAAATATAAGCTACCAAAAAGCAAGCAATTATAACGACAAAACTTTGTGCCGCATTCAATAAATATAATTTAAAGCTCTTGCCAGACCATATATGTTCGTTAAAGGCTTCTACAATTACAAGAATCGCAATTAATAATATAAATATAAACGAAGAAACATTCTGTAATATAAACAAGCCACTGGCTAAGTAATATATTATTATGGCTTTAAGAATGGCGGTAATTGTAGCTTTCATGTAGGAAGCATTGATAGATTTTTTATCTATTTTGGTAAAGTCTAGGTTTGTAAGCTCCATAAACAACTTGCCAAATAAAAATTTTGAATACCATAAAAATCCAATAATAAATTGAATTGCTACCATAAGCACTATAGTTATTACCATGTAAAATGCCGACATTCCGTGTTTCCTACTTTATTATTGACACAATTTTTAGCTTTCTAATTATAACACAAAATTATTTGAAAAATATATAAATTTTTTGTTTGACAATATATGATGTTTTACTATAATAATTCTGTATCAAAAATGCCGAATTAGCTCAGTTGGTAGAGCTACTGATTTGTAATCAGTGGGTCGGGAGTTCGAGTCTCTCATTCGGCACCACTTGTTTCTATATACTAAGCTCATTATAAAGTATTTCTCTTTTTATCCTTAACATGCTCGCAATAAACCATATATATTCTTTATCTCTATTTCGTGGCGAGCAAGATGCGGATAAAAAGAGAAATACTTTATAATGAGCTTGGCAATATCTTCACCTCACTTAAGTTAGAATAATAAAAAAAAATCCCCTTCTTTTAGAAGGGGATTTTTTATAGTTATACCAACAAAATAGTCCTAAACATTCCCAGAGCCATTAGAGAAACCATTATTGTTCTTATGCTTGTCATTATGTTGAGCATCATTGTTAGACCCATTATGCTCATCAACATTAAACATGGAATCAAGAGCAAAAGACATGGAGTCTAGTTCGTCTTGCTGGTTAGTGGTATTAACAGCCTCTTCCTGAATAGATTGCGTAGTTTGTATCATTTCATGAAGAGAGTCGCTTAGGTTAGTGTTATTAGATAATAAATCATCAGCCATGCTAAA
>JAISPM010000056.1 GCA_031274895.1 Alphaproteobacteria bacterium | reverse complement strand
ACACAAAACCGAAAAGCCACCAAAGGGAATATTTCTGATAAAACGCACGAAATCAGATTTGAGTTTATCGTAGGTATGATAATGCTCCATGTGTTCTTCTTCAATGTTGGTTACCACCGAAATAGTCGCAGGTAGGTCTAAGAACGACCCATCGGATTCATCACTTTCCGCCACCAACCAATTACTGTCGCCAAAGCGCGAGTTTTGTCCCCACGAATTCACAATACCGCCAATCACCGCAGTTGGGTCTAATTTTGCATAGTGCATAATGTGCGAAATTAATGACGTGGTTGTGGTTTTGCCATGGGTTCCTGCCACCGCAATACTCCATTTGAAACGCATCAATTCAGCCAGCATTTTTGAACGTTTAAATATAGGAATTCCAAGGCGGATGGCTTCTTTATATTCCTCATTATCTTCTTTAATGGCAGAAGATATAACTAAAATATCGGCTGTTTGAATATTTTCCTTATGCTGACCGATAAAAATTTCTATCCCCTTCTTACGTAAACGTTCAATGGTAGGATTATCTTTAATATCGCTGCCGCACACCTTATAACCTAAGGTAGAAAATAACTCAGCCAGTCCGCTCATGCCAATGCCGCCAATTCCTGTAAAAAATATATTTTTCACAGTTGAAAACGGCGTTTGTAATAAATTTTTCATATCTTACCTAATAATATCTTCTATAATTTCTTTAAATTGTTCCGTGGATTCTATATTGCCGCTGTTTTTTGAAATTTCTGCCCTTTCTTTCAAGAAACTTCTATCATTTAAGGCATGTTTAATAACTTTTAAGAGCGTATCGGCATTAAAGTCTTTTTCTAAAACATAATCAGCTCCAGAATATGTCTTGGCATTTTGGGCATTCAATTCTTGATGGTTTTCTGCCGCTAAAGCATAGGGAATATAAAAAGCGTATCTGCCAACTGTATTAATTTCCGCAATGCTGGAAGAGCCTGCACGGGCAATTACGAGGTCAGACTCCCACAAAATTTCTGCAATATTATTAAAAAACGGCTTAATTATGTAATTTACTTGGGTTTTTTGCCATTGCTCGATAGTAGCCTCTATAAGCTCTTCACGACACTGATGATACACCGTAATTTCCTTTTGTTCCTTATCACTCAGCTTAGCGAGCGTTGTTGGAATGGTATCGGAGAAAATTTTCGCACCCAGTGAGCCTCCCAAAATAAAAACCGTGAGTTTATTGGTATTATCTTCTTTTTGTTTATTTCTAAAAAAAATAAATTCTTTACGAACAGGTAGCCCCACTTGCACTGTTTTTATGGTATTGGGAATATTTTTAGTATCAGGAAAAGTTGTGGCAACAATTTTAGCAAACCGCAAAAACAAACGATGCGCCTTCCCAAGGGTAGCGTTTTGCTCGTGCATAACTATGGGAATTCGTAAAATAATAGCAGCAAAAACTGTTGGAATAGAGGAGTATCCACCAAAGCTAACAAGAACAGAGGGACGATTTTTTAAAAAATGAAAGAATGATTGGAAAAAACCGATTTTAATAAAAGCCAGCATTTTAATGATATGCCAAAGAGATTTATTTTTAAAGCCTAAAGAGGAAATTTGATACACACTAGCATTTTTATCCCAAATATGTTTGTATTTGTAGGCTCGTTTATCTAAAAAAACAAACACCTTGTAATGTTCTTTTAAAAAAGCATCGCATAAGGCTTTGGCAGGAAAGTAATGTCCGCCTGTGCCGCCCGTGGTTATTGCTATGGTCTTTTTCACCCTATTTTTCCTTGTTCTTCTAAAAAATTCATTTACTATTTTACATCAAAACAAGAAAATTTCAAGTATAACTTATATTTTATACCGCACGCCAAAGTTTATTTTAACCAGTGATTCTTGAGGATGAACAGTTATTTTATTAGATAAAATATCCACATTGGTGTTGCTATTAACATTACCCACCACTTGGTCATTCTTACCATTTATTATAATATCTTTGCCCTTGGTAATTTGTGTTGACCCTCTGCCAAATAATAAAAAGTGATCTGATAAAACATATTCACAATCTACCAGCATATTGGCGGATGTATTACCTGCGGTATTAGAAGAGTAATTAATAAAATCATGCCCCACAGTAAAGCCCCATCTGATAGCCACAGATTTTTGTTGGTAAAGGGTTAGTGTAGCGATAGCATAGGGTGTATTAATTTTGTAGTCGATATTGTCAAGGTCTAAATAATTAGGATTTATGGTGGTTTTGCTGTTTTCTACACCTAAGCCAAGGATGAGGAAATTATGAATATCAAATATATCCATTCTTGCTTGGTATTCTAAATTAAAGTTATAACCGTTGTTTCTATGGAAGTTATCGCCGATGGAGAAGAAAGTGTTTGTGATTCTTGGGTCAGTGGTATTAACCTGCTGTCCGTTAGAGGTATTACAACCCTCAGTGCTTGGCGTTGCATTATAACATTTATTAACATAGGAGGCTGTTAAAGTATGGTCAACATTAGATTTTGAGCTAATAAAGCCGCCACTAATCCCAATTACATGCTCTATGGCAAATAAATGCACAGAAAACAAACTGAAAGCAAAAACTAATACTAATTTTTTCATTGAAAACCTCTCTCTTGATACTTGATTATAGCAATATCTTATTCAGTTTTCAAAATAATATTTTTGATATCTTTTTTAGTTAAATTTAAAATTATACCAATTAAAATCGCCATGGCAATTAGGGAAGACCCCCCATAGGATATAAGCGGCAGCGTCATTCCTTTGGTGGGAATTAAATTAATATTAGAAGCCACATGGATAAAACTTTGAACTGCCAGCAAAAGCATACTGCCACTAAGAGCAATGATATTAAAACTATCATGTTGCCTTTGGATATTATAAAACAAGCGGTAGATAATATTTAAATAAATTAATATTAAAAACAAGCCAAAAATCAGCCCGAACTCTTCTATACCCACGGCGAAAATGAAATCTGTGTGGGAATCCGGCAGATACTGCTTAACCACGCCCTGCCCTGCGCCGAGTCCGAAAATTTTACCGTTAAAAATTGCCTCAATGGCTTTGCCGGTTTGATACGATTTCTCCTCAAAAAAGAAGGAGTTTACCCGATAATTCACGTGCGGAATCATAAAATAAGCCAATACGCCTAAAATACTGCCGACAAATCCTAAAATTATCACCCACAGATAGCTAATACCTGCGATAAAAAGGATACCCAAAAATACAAGACTGATTAAAATACTGCTGCCGAAATCGGGCTGTTTTACCAGCAGCACAATCACTGCCACGTAAATTATGCTTAGCGTTAAATAAATGGATACTTTGTCTCTACGAGTCAATTCCATACGCTTCCATACCAATGCCATAAAGGCAGGAAAAAAGACCTTCATGAATTCCGATGGCTGAATGGAAAATCCGAAAAGATATATCCACCGCCGCGCACCCTTAATTTCGGTGCCGAAAAAAATTACCAATAGCATGAGGATAATACTGATAGAGAAACCGAACATTATCAATAAAATTAGTTTGCGCTTATCTAAAATGGAGATAAAGAATATGATGGCTAACGACAGCAGTAAATAAAACAGTTGATTGTAAATAAAGTAATACGGACTGGCTCCAATGCGCATGGCAACAAAAGGCGAGGCGGTAATTACTAAAATAATTCCTAAAAACATAAGTAAAGCAAAGGACAAAAGCATGGATTTATCATTTTGCCACCACCACCTTACTAAAAAGTTTTTGCTGTCCCTGTTAAACACTTAATTTCCTAAATTGGGTTTATAGAGCTAGTATAGTGGAAAAAGTTTAAGGTTGTGTTAAGATTTTAATTCTTCCACCAATCTAACAAAAGTATTGCCTCTATCCTCGGCATTTTTGAATTGGTCGAAGGAGGCAGTGGCGGGGGAGAGGAGGATGGTGCCGCTGCCTTTTTGCGAGGCAGCCTTAAAAGCACTCATGATGGCGGTTTTTAAATCACCACACTCCATAAAACTAATATTATTTTCCTGCAAAATACCTGCAAAAAGCGGAGTAGATTCTCCGATTAAAAAAATGCCCAAAACCTGTTTTAAAAGCGGCAACAACTCATTTAGGCTTTGTGTCTTCTTATCTCCACCCAAAATAAGGTAAATATTTTTGAAAGACTTCAACGCCTGCATTGTGGATATTTGGGTGGTAGATTTTGAATCATTAATAAAAACTATATTATTAATAGTTGCCACATAGTTTTGCCGATGTGCCAAGCCTTTAAACCCAATAATCCCGCTAAGAATTTTTTCCTCATCAAGTCCAAAAAACTTTGCCACCGCATAGGCAGTTGCCACATTCAAATGATTATGCTCGCCCCGCAGATAGATTAAATCTTCATACGCCAGAAGATTTTTATTGTCGGTGAAATACTTATCCAGCATGAAGTCTGTGCCAACAACAATACTTGCGCCCATGCTGTCGCCCCTTGAAATAGGAATAATTTTAGAGTTCAAAGCATCCTTAATTTCATCTAAAAAATCTGCCCCCACAACCGCCACATCATTAAAATTTTGATTGGCAAAAATCTTGAGCTTAGCCGCGCGATAATTTTCAAAATTCCCATGGTGAGCAATATGATCTTCAGAAATATTTGTTAAAACAGCGCAATTAAAGTGAATATGGTGCATTTTATCTAACTGGAAAGAGGAAAGCTCCAACACAATGTATTCATAGGCAGCTGCATCCACATCAAACACAGGCGTGCCGATGTTCCCTGCCGCAATACACTTTTTACCTGCCGCCTCAAAAATATGTTGAATTAAGGCAGTAGTGGTGGATTTCCCTTTGGTGCCTGTGATAGCAATATATTTTACATCGGGATTTTCTGCTATAAACAATTCCACATCTACATAAATTTTAACCCCTACCGCTGTAGCCCTCTCCAACACAAAGTGTTTCACAGGATGTTCTAAAGCTATGCCGGGTGAAACTATAATAAAATCAAGATTTGCATAATCCCAATTATGATAGTCTACAAAGTTATATTCCTGTGCTAAGGCAGCCACAGTCTGTGGATTTTCATCCCACAAAACCACATCTTTATTTAGGTTTTTATAATGGCGATAGGCAGAAAGTCCACTTTTTCCTGCTCCAAGGATGGCGATTTGTTTCATTTATATATCCAACAACAGCAATGCTAGCACGCACATAATAATTGTAAAAATCCAAACTCTACTCACAACGGCAGTTTCAGCCACTCCTTTAAGCTGAAAATGATGATGTATCGGAGTTTTCAAAAAAATCCTTTTACCCTGCACATTGCCGTTTTTATCTTTACCATATTTGGCTTCGCTACGAGTAAGCCTAAACACATAAACCTGAATAATTACCGATAAACTTTCAATTACTAAAAATAGTCCTGCCACTGCCAAAAACAGTTCTTGCTTTAAACTAACCGCAATAATCCCTAAGGTTCCGCCAATACCAAGGCTGCCAACATCACCCATAAATATTTTGGCAGGGAATGAATTAAACCATAAAAATCCAAGGATTGCTCCCATAAGAGCAGCACAGATAATAAGAATTTCGTGAATATCGTTAAAATAAAAAATCGCACTGTAAAGAAAATTTGTATAAACCCCGGGGGTAATAATTAACACAATCAGCACCATAAAGGTTAAAAGAATTGTGGAAATTACCACACTTGCCAGCCCATCCAGCCCATCGGTTAAATTAACACTGTTGGCGGTGCCTACAATCACAAAGGCTCCAAAAAACAGGATTCCAACTCCAACATACATGTAAAAACTATGAATAAACGGAAAAAATATGCTTTTCGCAATTTCCGGTGGATATTCTTGCAGTAAGTAATACACTGCCGCAAGCGAAATAACACTTCCCACAAACAGGCGAAACTTGCCCGGTAAACCTTTATGATTTTTAAAAGCCAGCTTTAAAGCATCGTCAATAAAGCCCAGTAAAGTGAATCCTAAGGAAACCAGTAGAATAATAATTACAATATTATTAAGATTAACAATCCACAGAAAGCTAGAGAGCCAAAACACAACCATAAACAAAAGTCCACCCATGGTTGGTGTGCCTTGCTTTTGCTGATGTTCCGGCAGCACATCGCGGATAGGTTGCAGGAAATTTTTTGAAAGTTTTACGAATTTAATATAAGGATTGCCTAAAATCAGCACCAAAAATAAGGAGGTAAGAAAGGCAAAACCTGCTCTATGTAAAACCGAAATATTGCTTAAATCTAATAAATTAAAAAAAGACATTCTCTCTCCGCAGTATCAACAAGACTAAATTATAAAGTATTCGTGTGGTTTTGTAAATACACTCCATTCGTCATACCAGCGAAGGCTGGTATCCACTGCCATGTAGAATATTAAAATTAATTCCACTACCCCGTCCAGCTACGCTGTCCACCCCTTCTACAAGAAGGGGATTTTAGGGAAGGTTTTGTAAATATTTAGATATTTTATGCACGCCACTGCCATGCGACCCTTTAATAAAAACCACATCACCATCTGCCATAATATTTGTAAGATGTTTTTCGGCATCAGTAATATTACTAAAATGTTTAGAATTAATTTCCTTATGCAAATGCTCCATTAAATCGCCCACTAAAATAATTTCTTTAATGTTATTTAGCTTTTGCAGGACATTTTTAAGATTGATATGCTCCATGGCGGCGGCTTCGCCAATTTCCAGCATATCGCCCAAAACAATAATTTTAGAATCATCTACATTTTGCAACACTAATAGTTCTGACGCCATGGATTTGGGATTAGCATTGTAAGAGCTATCGATTAAGGTAATATTATTAATTTTGGAAATATTACCGCGCCCCATAGGAATTTTAAAAGCAATACCGGATACATCAACACCCAACTGCTTAGCTATACCTAAAGCCAGTGCCGCAAGCATGGCATTATGCGGAGAAATACTGGCAATGGAAAAAGCAACATCCTCACCAAAAATATTAGCAACTACCGCCATGGAGTAATTATTTATATTGGCAGATTTCACATAAATATCTGCCCCTTTGTTTTCTTGCGAAAAAGAGAAAATTTTAGTTATGCCTCTTTGGGCGGCAGCTTCTTTAAGAAAATTAAAATAGGTATTATCGTAATTTAAAAAGGCAACGCCCTGCTCATTCATACCCTCAAAAATTTCAGACTTTGCTTTGGCAATCCCCGATAGCCCATCGGCAAAAAATTCACTATGCGCCGCAGAAATTTCGGTAATAATGCCCACCTGTGGTTGTAAAATCTTACTAAGAGCAGATATTTCACCCGCAGCACTCATGCCCATTTCAAACACGCCAAACCTTGATTCATCTTTAAGATGTGCCAACGAAAACGGCAAACCAATATGATTGTTATAATTACCAAGAGTCGCAGACACAATATTTTTTTTTGCAAGCACACAGCTAAGCATATCCTTAAGGGTAGTTTTGCCGACGCTGCCCGTAATACCAATTAACACACCGCCATTCTCCTTAAAAACTTGGGCATTAAAGGAGGCGATTTTTTGCAGGGCAATTAGCGTATCTTTCACAACTATCAAGTTAGGAAAATCCAGTGGATTTTTCGCATAAAAATCTACATCTATAATTAAGGCAACTGCACCTAAAGCAATGGCTTTTGCGATATAATCGTGTCCGTCAGTATTCCCTTTTAGTGCAATAAAGCAATCGCCTTGCATAAGGGTGCGCGTATCCATGGAGTAGTTTTTAAAACTAAAATCGCCGCTCACACGAACTAAATTATCGCCAAGGGCTTTGATAATATCGGCTTTATTTAGTTGCATTTAACACCTCTAAAATTGTTTCTCTATCGCTGAAATGATGTTTCGTCTCGCCGATTATTTGATAATCTTCATGCCCTTTCCCTGCCACTAAAAGAATATCGCCATCTTGTAGCTTATCAAGAGCCTGCACGATAGCCTCACGTCGTCCGCCTATATTATATACTTGCAAGCCTGCTCTATTAATAATTCCTGCGGCAACCTCTGCACGAATAACTTCGGCATTTTCTGTTCTGGGATTATCATCGGTAATATACACAACATCTGCTAATTCTGAGGCGATTTTTCCCATTTTGGGGCGTTTGGTTTTATCTCTATCGCCACCACAACCGAATATTACCAGCAGTCGATTATGCTCTTCTTTTTTAAGAGTTTTCAGCACTTGTTCTAGGGCATCGGGGGTGTGGGCGTAATCCACAAAAATTTTAGCGTTGATTTTTTGCTGCGAAACCAATTCCAACCTACCCGTGGCAGGCAAAATTTTAGGCGCAATTTCTATTAAATCGGCAATATTAAAACCTACAGATAAAAGCATTCCCATGGCGCATAATATGTTATAAACCTGAAACTCACCTATCAAATTAATGCTAAATTCGTATTCTTTGTTTTCATAAAGAATTTTTAAAGTTTGTGAAGTATGTAAATTATTTATTTCCAAGATTTTTAAGCCATCTGCTTTAAAACCGTAGCTTATACCACTGCCTACCGAGTGCGCCAGCCGCTCTCCATAAACATCATCCACATTAATTACTGCCGCCGATGCCAAGTCGGTATAAAGCCTTTTTTTAGCCGTAAAATATTCTTCCATGGTTTTATGATAATCAAGATGGTCTTGCGTTAAATTGGTGAAGCCTGCCACTTTAAACTGCAAACCATCGGTGCGATGTTGCGCCAAGCCATGGCTGGAGCTTTCCATCACCACATATTCAATGCCCGCCTCTGCCGTAATTTTAAAATATTTAATTAAGGTAGATGCCGAGGGATTAGTCAAACTATCACTCACCAATTTACCGTCAATATAAATGCCCAGCGTGCCGATTACCATATTTTTTATTTTTAGGTGGTTCAAAAACTGCGACACAAAAAGACTGGTGGAAGTTTTGCCGTTAGTTCCTGAAACCGTGAGAATATTCTGCGGAATATATTCTCTGTTTAAGTAAAATATACTGCACGATAAGAAATCTCTGGGATTTTCTACAAAAATTAATTTATCGCCCGATAATTTATTTTTGTAATCCTCAGATACCACCACCGCAATGGCTCCTTTGGCAAGAGCGGCATCAATAAAATCTACGCCATTAAACTTTTCACCAGCAATTGCCACAAAGATACTCCCCTGACTAACTTGGCGGGAATCATCGGTAATATTGGTTATATTAGGGTATTTTTCTAAAATATCTTTAATTTGCATGATACAAACCTCTTTTTAAAATTGAGTCCACTACCCCGTCTCCTACGGAGCCACCCCTTCTCCAGAGAAGGGGAATTTAAGGGGCTACAAAATCTATAATTGATTTTTGATTATTAACGTTCACACCTAAAGTATCATCCGCCTGCTTTTCCATAGCCTCGGCAGTGGCAATTTTGCTGATAATATTTTTCACCACCCCTGCGGAAAGCACGCCACCTGTGATGTTATAATTATTATATGCCACCCTCCGCGGTTCATCTATACTAACTATTACCACATATTTTGGAGCCTCGCTTGGAAAAAACGCTACAAAAGAAGCCACCGCCAAATTATTTTGATACTTACCGCGCACGGGCTTTTCTGCCGAGCCGGTTTTGCCGCCCACGGAAAATCCTGCCACATCTCCCCTCTTGCCCGAACCTTTAGCCACCACCAGCCGCAACATTTTACGCATTTCCGCTGATACCTCTTCCGACAATACACGTCTGCTGGGAATATTATCAGGATTTCTTTTAAGGAGCGTTAAAGGAATATAATTGCCACCGTTAATTATGGCAATGAAGGAGTTCATATAAGTTGCCTGCGATACTGCCAAGCCATAGCCGTAGGAAACGGTCATGGAATTCAGCTCGTTCCACTGCTGAGATGTTAAACTTGAGGTCTTTTCGGCAATTTCAAGGCTGGTTTCCTTAAATAAATTAAATTTATTCAGGTAGTAAATTTGCGTGTTGACGCCCAGTTCTTTCATCATAATAGAGGTGCCGATGTTGGAAGAATACATTAGAACCTCAGGAATATTCAGCGATTTATCCATATAAGAAAAATCGGTAATTAAAAAGCCATTCTGCACAATGGGTTTAGAAACATCAAAACTATCTTCAATTTGAAAGGTGCCGTTTTCTAACGCCATTGCCACGGAAAACACCTTCATAATGGAGCCAAACTCTACCAGTCCTTGGGTTGGATAGTTAAACATGTTTTCTATGTTCATGTCCACTCTATCGTTCGGGTTAAAATCTTCTAAGGAGACCATTGCCAAAACCTCGCCTGTATTAGGATTCACAATCATGCCGTAAGCATGTTTCGCCTGATTCTTCTCCCGAGCTTCCACAAGGCTTTCGCGAAGGATTCGTTGCATTTTTAAATCCACCGATAGTTCAATATTTTTTTCATAAAGGGCATCATTAAAAGAGTTTTCAATGCCGCTTACACCTTTGCCGTCAATATCGGTCATGCCCACAATGTGCGAAAATATACTGCCGTAGGGATAAAATCGTTTAGTTTCCTTTTGGAAATAAATGCCTAAAATTCCTAAATACTTTAGGTTTTTATCCTCTTCTTCACTAATATTTCTTTTCACCCATAAAAAAGAAGATGTGGAATTAACCATTTTTGTGGCTAAGTCTTTATTGATGCCAAGCGCGCTCACAAGGGCATTAATGGCTGCAGTAGGGTCTTTAACATCGGAGGGGCGAATATATACGGAAGTGGATGGAATTTCTATGGCTAAAACATTGCCATTTCTATCGGTAATATCGTATCTGGAAAGTTTGGTGGTGCCTGCACGATATTGAGAAAAATTTTTCTGATAGCCCATGATGGAAAGGTAAATCAGCTTAGCAACCATCAAAAAAAACACCAAAAAAATTGCATACAAGGCATAGTGTAATCTTTTTTTAAGGAAAGAGTTGTAGTTGTTCATTACTATTGTTTGGGTTTAATTAGTGAAACATCGGACTGCTTAATTTCCTTGACTAAATCGGGCAAATATTTTTTTGCCAGTTTCTGCAAATATTCCGTATTGTTTAGGTAGTGCCACTCAGATTTAAGAGATTGCAGCTCTTGGTAGTTTCTGTAAATTTCTTTATTAAGCCTTGCAG
>JAISPM010000038.1 GCA_031274895.1 Alphaproteobacteria bacterium | reverse complement strand
AATGGCAAAAGGTATAGTTTATATCGTTCAAAATCCAGCATTTTCACACCTTTTTAAAGTAGGCATAACTGGCAAGCCATCCGTTAAAGACAGAGGACTTGACGCTTCTAATGTTCCAGAAGACTATAAAACCTTATTCGCTTATGAATGCAATAACCCTGAAGAAATTGAAGCATTACTTCATGAAACTTTTATACATTATAGACATCACACAACAAACGGAAGAAAAACGGAATTCTTCTATATAGGTTGTTTAAAACAAGCACAGAAACATTTGGAAGCGTTAGAAAATGCTAGTTCTAATATTCGTGAAATAACCGAAGAATTTCAAGATAGTATTGATGAAGAACGGCAATCAAATTCGGAATATGATAAAACAAAATCCATAGAAACATTCACCCGTCGCTCAAATTTTAATTTTGAAGAAATGGGAATTCCTGCTGGGTCAATATTGAATTTTATTAAAGACCCTAAAATTCAAATCAAAGTGCTAAACTCAAGACAAGTTGAATATAAAAGTGAATCACATTCTTTTTCAAGAATTACCGCTCAGTTGAGTGGTTCAAAAGCTAACTATGTTCAACCAACAAGATATTGGTTATATAATGGTAGGAATCTTCGTGATATATATGATGAAACATATCCTATAGAGTAGTTTAATCATATTATAAATCAATTAAAAAATCTATTGAATAAAAACAAAATGTTTGTTATAATGTTTGATATTGGCACGATGGCGGAGGGGTTACGCGACGGTCTGCAAAACCGTTTACACCAGTTCAAGTCTGGTTCGTGCCTCCAAAGTTAGGTTCCGTTGCATTGCTACGCTCTGTAAAACCTTTTACATAAGTTAAAGCCTGGCTCACTCTGCTAGAATTTTATTTTCTCTACTTTCTAACTTCCCACTAGAATATTTTTGACAAAAAGTGTCTTATTTGTTATACTCGCGGTATATAGTTAACAAGGATTCGCATTAGCATCACAAACAAGGACACTCCTATGACTGAAATAGAAAAGCCCAAAAAGAAAAAAATCAATATTTTAGGATATTTGCAATCCTTAGGAAAAACCTTTATGCTACCGGTGGCATTAATGTCTGCCATGGGGGTAATTTTAGGGATTGGCTCGGCGATTGATGTTATTATTAACACCTATCCTTTCCTAGATAGCTTTCTTTTAAGACTAATCGCCAACTTCATGATGAATACCGGTGGCTTTGCTTTCAGTAATATCGCCGTGCTGTTTGCCATCGCAATTCCACTAGGTTTAGCACGCGAGGAAAAAGGTGTAGCTGCCCTTGCAGGTTTTGTTGGCTTTTTTGTGATGAACCTCAGCATTAATTTTTATCTTAAAGAAACAGGATTATTATTAACCGATATGTCCGCCGCCCGCAAAGCAGGACAAGCCATAATTTTGGGTGTTCATACTCTTGATACAGGAGTTTTAGGCGCAATTATCTCGGGCAGTATTGTCAGCTATTTGCATAACCGTTTTTACACGCTTAAACTTCCCACAGGCTTATCTTTCTTTGAAGGCGTGCGCTTTGTGCCTATCATCAGTGCCATTGTGTTTGCCATCGTAGGTTTGATTATTCCTTTGATATTCCCACTGTTCGCAAAACTCATTGCAGGAATCGGATATTCCATTAAATCTTCAGGAATTTTTGCACCATTCTTATTTACTGCGGGCGAAAGATTTTTGCTACCGTTTGGACTTCATCATATTTTAGTAGCATTAATCAGATTCACCGATGCCGGTGGTAGTGAAGTTATACAGGGACACACCGTTTACGGCGCACTGAATATTTACTTTGCCGAAGTTAAAGCAGGCTTGCCGATTAGCCCTGAATACACCCGCTTCCTATCGCAAAATAAAATGTTATTTATGATGTTCGGTCTACCGGGTGCGGCTTTGGCTATTTACTCTACTGCGAAAAATCAAAATAAACTTGCGGTTAAGGGCTTACTAATTTCGGGCGTAATTGCAGCAGTGGTTGGCGGTATTAGTGAACCGATTGAATTCTTATTCTTGTTTATCGCGCCTTTACTATATTTATTCCATGCAATCATGGCAGGGCTTGGTTCCATGCTTTTAGGAATATTACATGTGGGCATAGGCAATACCGATGGTAATATAATTGACTTTGTGATTTTCGGTATGCTTAAAGGCTTCTCAACCAAATGGTATTTGGTTCTGCCACTTGGTATTATATGGTTTGGTATATATTTCCTTGTATTCCGCTGGGCGATTCTTAAATTTGATATTAAAACCCCCGGCAGAACCGATACCGTAATGGGTAGCGATTTAAAGGGCTATGGCGCATCTAATATTATTGCAGCTCTTGGTGGCGAGGAAAATATCGTAGAGTTAGATAATTGCCTCACTCGCTTACGCCTTGAAGTTTCTGATATGAGCCTAATTGACGAGAAAGCTCTAAAAGAAAATGGCGCAATCGGCGTAGTAAAACTTAACGATACATCACTGCAAGTAGTGATCGGACCGCACGTGCAGTTTGTGAAAAACGAAATGCAAAAGCAGATGAAAAAATAAATGAATAACTTCGATGATGTAGTCAATCGGCTTGGCACTTACTCTACCCAATGGGATTATACGTTTGACCGTTTTGGGCGGAGTGATGTGCTGCCTTTTAGCATATCGGATATGGATTTTAAATCTCCTCCTGAAATTCTTAAGGCATTAAGTGAACGAATCAATCATGGGGTTTTTGGCTATAGTCGCTGGAATCATAGTGATTATAAGAGTGCAATTACACAATGGTATACTAATAGATTTAACTATAAAATCAATGACGACTGGATAATGTATATCCCAAGCGTTATTTATGGCATTAACAAAGTTTTTGAAGTGCTTGGAAACAAAAACGATACTGTCCTATTTTTATCTCCTGCTTACGATAATTTTTATAAAAGTCTCACTGCGAATCAGCAAAAATTTATTACATCGCACCTAATAGTTGAAGATAATCAGTTTGTTATCAATTGGCAAGATTTTGAAGCTAAATTGCAGCATTCTAAATACTTCTTATTATGCAATCCGCATAATCCCACAGGCAGAGTGTGGACTGAGGATGAACTAACAAAAATCGTAGTTCTAGCCAAAAAATACGGCGTCCTAATTGTATCTGATGATATTCACATGGATATAGTCTATAAACCACATAAATTTACACCTGTTTTAAAAGTGGCAGAGCAACTGGATTACCTTGATAAGGTATTAGTAATAACATCCGCCAGCAAGAGCTTTAATACGCCCAGCCTCGGCGGAGCCTATGCTTTAATTCGAAATGCCGAAATTTATAAAAAATTAATGGCTAAAATTAAAGAAGCAGATGCCCTTGGTTCGCCCATGATTCTTGGAATTATTGCTACCATGACTGCTTATGAGAAGAGCGCATATTGGTTAGACAATCTTGTTGAATACTGTTATAATAATATGATAATATTACAGAACTTTTTAAAGGAACACTTTCCTGAAGTAAAAATGTTGCCACCTGAGGGAACGTATTTAGCTTGGATAGATGTTAGCAGCATGGGAAAAACATCTGCTGAAATTCAAAATCTACTAATTAACAAAGGTAAATTAGGGATAATGAGCGGTGATGTTTACGGAGAGGAAAAACCTTTTTTAAGACTAAATGTAGGATGTCCAAAATCTAAGTTATTATTGGGCTTAGATAAATTTAAAGAATCATTTCAATAACAAATACGGAGAAGAATCATGAAAGAAGAAATTAACACAACTAATGCACCACAGGCTATAGGACCTTACAGCCAAGCTATAAAAGCCGGTAATATGTTGTTTGTTTCAGGTCAGATTCCACTTAACCATAGCGATGCCACCATTCCATCGGGGATAGAAGCACAAACCAAGCAATGCTTAGAGAATCTGCTGGCAATACTGGCGGAAGCAAAAATGACTACCGAAAACGTGGTTAAATGCGGAATTTTTATTAGAAACATGGAAGATTTCGCAAAAATTAACGAGGTTTACTCCACTTATTTCAAAAAACCTTACCCTGCCAGATTCGTAGTTGAAGTTTCCAGACTGCCAAAAGATGTATTAATAGAAATTGATGCTATTGCAGTGATGTAGTTAAAAAATCCCCCTACCCTTGCAGGCAGGGGGATTTCTACAATATTAAAAAAATTTCAATAAAGTCTTGACATAAAATAAAAGTAAGGGTATATTCATAATTGTTGTTTTAATTGTTCCGGCATAGCTCAGTTGGTAGAGTAGATGACTGTTAATCATTTGGTCGTAGGTTCGAGTCCTACTGCCGGAGCCAAAATATAAATCTGTCCTGTTTATTCAAAAAATTCTTAGTTGTTAAATATACGTAATTTTATATCTCTTTCATATATTATGCGAATCACAACTTTAGGTAAGTGTTATTCAACATATATTTGCCTTTTAGACTTGCAGTCTATTTAAAATTGTGCTATACTTATATATGAAGTAATAAGATTAAAATGGCGATAAAAAAAATGAATAAAAAAACCAGTGAAAGCCTAAAGAAAAAAACAGATTTACTATTGCGTGGACGTTCTAAGAACACAAAATTAAACTTACACATAGTAAATAATCTTAAGAATCATTTGCAGATTAAAAGTCTGAAAGATGTTCATATATCTAATCTTCTCAACCTTAAAATTAAAGATATAGACGAAATAGAACTAGGCACAAGAGAGTTATCTCTTAAGGATTTGAATCTTATTTGTAATCGTTTCGGAATAAATCCTGACCATCTTTTGAATTTCGAGGATGTAGAGATTTAGAAACAATCCTAATAAGTAATAACTCTTTTAACCTTAATGGCGTGAACCGTAATATGACCTACATACTACTCCGCCATAATGCGGTTAAAAAAGTTATTACTTATTAGGATTGTTGTATGAGAAGAAAATAAGTTTAATAAAACAAACCCCTCTCCCCCTCAATAGCGTGAATTGTTAGAGAAAAAAGAAAAATTAAAATAAAGCCCGAGTTTAATACTCCTCTAAACCAAATTATGGCGATAACGAAAAAATCCATAATACGGATTACGCCATTGAGGTTTAGAGGAGTATTAAACTCGGGCTTTATTTTTAAGCAAAAATATTAACTTTCTTTCCTAACAACTCACGAGCTTTCGCCAATGCTTTCATTTCAATTTGACGCACACGCTCACGAGATATTCCCAAAGCCTTACCAATTTCTTCCAAAGACTGCGTTTTTTCAACAATGTATCTCTTAGTAAGAATCTCTTTCTCACGGTCGTTCAGCACTTTAAATACATCACTAACCATTTTCTTAGTATTTCTTTCTTCCTGTTTGGTTATGAAATTTTCCTCAGGATTTTCTTCACTGCTTGGCAATAGATTTTCAAAAGTTGAACCCGCACTGTCATCGCCTATCTTAGCGTTGATATACAAATCCCGCCCCAAGATTATACCGTTAATATCCTCAACATCTGCTTCCGTTGTATTGGTTTGTTTAGCTATCATCGATACCTCTTCACGAGATAATGAATTCCCAAAAATTCCCAATTTCGTTTTAATTTTATTTAACGAGAAAAATAATTTTTTTCTGCCGGAAAGCGTGCCAGTTTTCACAAGCGACCAAGAATTCAAAATATAATCGGTCATATAAGCCTTAATCCACCACATGGCGTATGTGGATAATCTATTACCGTTATACGGATTAAATTTATCAACCGCCCGCATTAAGCCAATGCTTCCCTCGGATATTAAATCCATAATGGAAAGCCCGTAGCCCTTATAGGAATACGCCATTTTTACCACTAAAGGCAAATGGCTGACAATTAATTTTTGTGCCGATTCTTTATTTTTATTTTCCAGCCAATCCTTTGAGAACGCTTGTTCTTCTTCCAAAGTTAGGCTTTTAATTTTAGAAATAATGGAGAGGTATCTTTTTAGTTCGCCACCTTCCACATTAGGGTATGATAAATAAGTCATAGTTTTTCTCCTCTTCTTTAATAAGCAAGATTAGATGAATCCTTAAAAAAGCAATTCACTTGATATAAATCAATTTAAATGATAACCCCTTAGATAATTTTTGTCAAGAGTCTTTAATTATACGTTGCTATACGTTGCAATTCTTGCCTGCGCGTATGAACAAACATATCTTTTATAAGAGTATATTCATCAAAGGAGGACGTAAGAAGTCGTTCATTTTGGCGATAATAATCAGAGAAAAACACCACGGTAATTATGGTAGAAGCATTAACTCTAAGCACTCCCGAATCCTGATAGGATACACTAAAGTAATCTACTAAATCATTATACATGGGAAAATAGAATCGCTCCACATACATGGTGGTTCCTATACCAATGGAATCCCTTAAATTATTTGGTCCAAAAAATACAAGATATGGTCCTTCAGGAATTCCCATAAAGTAAAAAGTTGCACCAAGGTCGTTATTTTTTTTCGGCATTTCCAGTGGCGTCATAACATCCCACATGCCAAAAACCCCAACTGTAGAATTTACACCAAACCGAAATAAGGATTCGAATCCAGCATTTATCCGCAGCTGTAAAAAATGATTCAAGGCATTGCTGGGTTCGCGCACATTATTAGAAAAATTCAGCATACGATTTTTAACGTATAAAGGAAGCTCATTGTAAGCAATCGCCACATACCTCACACCATAGTTATATATGGCTTTATACAGGTGAAACATCCCTTTGTTGAAATAAAAAAGTGGGTCGCTGATGGTTTCATGTTGTGCAGATTCTTCTTCTAAAATATCGTCATCACCAAATTCATCAGCAAATAGAGGACTAGAGAAATAAAAAAACAATGCTAAAATAAACAGTAGAAGTCTTTGCAATTTGTGGTAATCTTTTATTAATAAATTAATTATATAATTATTTTAAAAAACAAGGGCATATATGAAATTTCCTTTTCATTTTAAGATTATAATTATTATTGGCATAATAGCAATAAATAATATTGCTACAGCTAGTTCTGCACCTTTAAAAATAAATGCCGGAATTATTCCTGTAGGCTCGCTGGTATCTATGCTTAATAGCGGCACAAAGAATGAAGTAAATGTGATATTAAGTAATCCTAATATGTCTCCGCACGAATCCATAATTAATGTTAAAGAAATGCAAGCAATTAAGGATTCCGATGTGCTTATTTTAGTAAGTAAAAATTTTGAACACGAAATTGCGGCAAATATAAATACTACCAAAACTAAAGTAATTTACTTAGATGAACTTATAAGCAACGTATCCCCTAATGACCCGCACTTTTGGTTAGATATAAATATTGCTAAAGAAATTCTGCAAGTATTAGCGGTAGAGCTGGGTAAAATTGACCCCAATAACGCTAAAGCCTATCGCCACAATGCTACGAAATTTTCCGATAAAATTGCTGAGCTTGGTAAAGATATGCAAAAAAATTTAGCCTCCGTGCAGAATAATTTTATGGTGTATCATGATGGTTGGAGTTATTTCATTAAAGCCAATCATTTAAATGCTTACTATAAGGGAAGCATTACCAAGGAATCCGCAGACCATCACGATATGGACACCATACTGTCGGCACAAGATATTATTAAATTAACAGCTTTCGTTAAAAAGAATAATGTTGTTTGTATTTTTATTGAACCACAGTTCACGGACACCACCCTGTTGGACTTTATTGCCAAAAATAATTTAAAAACAGCGGTCTTGAATCCCATTGGCGAAATGAAGCCCAGTTTGGTAGAGAGCTACTTTTTAATGATGCGAAACAATGCTAAACAACTAAAATCCTGTGCAAGTTAATAAAAAAGGTATTTGATAATGAATAACAATATGGTTAAAACTTTTCTATCGTTTTTTTGGTTTCTGCCTTTTTTATATATCTTTTTAGATATTTATTTTAATTTAGACCTTAAATTAAGTGCAGGGGCGCTCAAAACTCTGCTGGTTATTTCCACCATCTGCGCCTTAATTTTAGTGGTGATTTGGTTTAAAGAATTTAAGGAATCCTCATATAAGTCTAATGCCTTTAAAGCCATTAGAGAAACTAATATCGGCAAACTTGAATCGATTCTTAACCGTGCGCCTACCCCCAATATCTACACAAACGATGCCGGTAAAACTTTGCTGGAATATGCCATAGACGAACAAGTGGATTCTTCAATTATTTATCTGCTGCTTAGCAATAAATGCTATGTTAGTCGCGCGCCATCGGCTGAATACAACCTAGGATTCACCCTATTCTATTTGTGCGCTTATTACAATTATATTAATAACTCCATTATTAAGTATTTGCTGGACGCCGGCGCAAATATTAATTTTGCCGATACTTCTAAAGGCTTTGAAGGTCTATCCATATTACAATCGCTAACTCTTAGGGGCGACAAAGAGGCAATAGCTTTAGCCTTAGAACATGGAGCCAATATTAGTTACTTCGTGAACGATTTATCGCTGAATACCCTAATGCTGGCGGCAAAATATATTGACGACCCGATAATTATCAAAATGTTGCTGGAATATGGCGCAAATGTTAGCGAAGTTAATAAAGACGGTTATAACGCCCTGCTACTGGCAGCACAATATAATTCTAGTTCGGCAGTAATTACCACTTTAGTTAATGCAGGAGCTAAGCTAAGGAATTACCACATTAAAAGCTCCATTTTAAAGTATAACGATGTTACGGCATTAATTTTAGCCAGCACTTATAATAATGAATCCGTGGTGCGCAAATTAATTAGTTTAGGCGATGATATAGAATTTAAAGATAGCCTTGGTTTAAACGCACTTTTTGTGGCAGCGGCACATAATCCTAATGTTGATGTTATTAAAGCCCTTTTAATGGCTGGCTTATCACTGGAAAAAACCCGCGATAAAGACGGCAACACGCCACTAATGGCGGCGGCATTTTTAAATTCGAATCCTACGGTTATTAAATATCTAATTGATAAAACCCATAATTTAAAAAGCATTAATAACGATGGCTTTAATTTTATAGACTATTTAAAACAAAATCATAACCTTTCAGAGGCTGAAAAAGACACAATTTTAAATCGGTGGAGTTAAATGAGCTTTAATAATAGTGTTAAACAAATTGAGCATAAGTTTTTAATTTTGTTTCCCGGTGGCTTTAGTGATACCAACTGGTTGAAACTTGTTAAAAAGCATTCTTCAACAAAAGTGGATAATCTTTTTCAAGATGCTCTCAACCAAGCCAAAATGCAAGAAAATACCGTTGATAGCGCAATTGAAGCCATTCAAAAAGCAGCTAATTACAGCACTACTATCAGTATGTTTGAAAAATTTGCTCTTAGAAATTATTTAACATCTAAGGATATTCACACAGAGTTTGTGGAAATACTGTATAAATTTATGTATGAGGATTACCAAAAATATTTTGCAGAATTCACACATGTTTTATCTAAAACTAAAAACTCTATCAATAACTCTAATTGCGCAAAATGGAGTATCGTCAGCTTTTTTTTAGCTTTTTCCAATAAAAATCAACATGTTTTTTTAAAGCCAACCACTGCTAAAAGAATTTCTGCTTTTTTTGAAACTGATATTGCCTATCAATCATATCCAAACTTAGAAACTTACGAAAAATTTCGTAATATAATTTTTAAATTTAAAGAAAATTCCAGCTTAGTGAAAGACCAAGAATTAATCACTGTCCAAGCTGTCATTTTCTGCGCACTATCTATGATGCCGGAGGATTTCGGAACAGAATAAAGAATAGCTATTTTATCCTTAACATGCCCGCTTATTACTCTATAACTTCCTACAATTCATAAATATGGCGGGCAAGATGCGGATAAAATAGCTATTCTTTATTCTGCTCCTCACTAAGTGTGTGTTTTAATTAATTTTAATTTAAATATATACTCAACCTACGGTTGCGTGTATTTCAAAAATTAATTTCTGTTTAGTTCGTATTAGTGATATAATTAGATGTTGCGAATCTTATGTATCATATTTGCACACTATAATTATTATATTAACAAAAACGTGAGTATTAAAAATGGGTTCACTTTTTTCTAATTTGCAAAAAGTTGGACAAGCCTTTATGCTACCTGTGGCGGTATTACCTGTCGCAGGTATTCTTTTAGGGATTGGTTCAGCGGATTTGCCTTTTATTCCTCATTGGCTATTAGATATGATGGCTGCAGCTGGGGGGGCTATATTTACCATAATGCCTCTACTATTTGCCGTGGGAACGGTTATCGCCTTCACCAAAATGGATGGCGTGGCAGCACTGGCAGCTATTTGTGGTTATTATGTATTTTTAGCCACCATGGGCGTAGTTGCAGGGTTTGACTTTTCTTTAGTTCATATGGAAACTAAATCTATCCTAGGGATTACATCCATTGATACCGGTGTGCTTGGTGGTATTTCCATCGGCTTTCTAGCAGCATGGTGTCATAACAGATATAACGATGTTAAACTTCCTGATTTCCTAGGATTCTTCAGCGGTCGTAGATTCGTGCCAATCGTAACCTGTTTATCATCTTTCCTACTTGCGATTATTTTCGTAATTATTTGGAAACCGGTGGGTGTAGGTATTGAAGCAGCTTCTAACTGGGTAGCTTTTGAAAAACCAATCATCGCTTGGCCTATGTATGCTTTTGTAGAAAGATTACTACTTCCTACCGGCTTACATCACATTTGGAATGCAGTGTTTTTCTTTGAAACAGGAACTTACACATTGCCTACAGGTGAAGTTGTTCGTGGTGAAATTGCCAGATACTTACATGGCGACCCAACTTCAGGCTACTTAGCAGGTTCTTATTTGTTTAAAATGTATGGACTTCCGGGTGCAGCAATCGCTATGACTTTTGCTGCAAAACCTGAAAACAGAAAAGCGGTTGGATCATTAATGATTTCTGCAGCTTTAACCTCGTTTTTAACAGGTATTACTGAACCGATAGAATTTTCATTCCTATTCGTGGCTCCATTTTTATATTTAATTCATGCCTTTTTAGCAGCAGCAGGATACATTCCTGTTATTCTGTTAGGAATTAAACACGGAACCACGTTTAGCCAAGGATTGTTCGATTACGTGCTGTTATTCAGCCGTTCGACTCATGGTTTATGGTTGATTCCATTAGGAGTATGTTATTTCTTCATTTACTTCTTTGTATTTACTTTCGCTATCAGAGTTTTCAACTTAAAAACTCCGGGGCGTGATGATTCTATTGATATGTCAGCTGCAGCTTCGGCTTCTTCAATCGGAAGTTCATCTGATAACAGTTCTTCTGCTTCCAATAATATAGAATTGGGCGGAAAACTGGTAGCTGCTTATGGCGGTAAAGATAACATCACAAACTTAGATGCTTGTATTACTCGCCTAAGAATTACCGTGAAAGATAAAAAACAAGTAAATCAAGACGAACTTAAAAGACTGGGAGCCAAAGGTGTAATCATGGTTGGTGATGGCGCACAGGCTATTTTTGGTCCGAAAAGTGATAGCTTGAGAAAAGACATGGAAAGATGGATTGAGAAAAATTAATCTTTAGTGTTTAGGCGTATTTAGGGAAAAGCCCTTCCTCTCTTCCTTTTAACTTCAATGACATCATCCGTTTGTGGAAAATTTCGGTAATGTCATAATTCAGTTAAAAGGAAGAGAGGAAGGGCTTTTTTGTTAGATGATTAATTTTTCTCAAGTGGAGAGGAAAGGAAAAAAGATATATTTATATTCCGTAAATCCGTTATGCCAGCGTAGGCTGGCATCCATTGCCCCGCAGGGAATAATAAATAATTATTTTAAAATCTTAGCACACAACTCTGCAACCATACTCAATAACTTAATTCTGTTGTTTTTTACCTCAATACTTTCTGACATATTAATTTGAACGGTGTCTAAAAATAAATCCGTTGGTTCTTTTAGTTTTGCTAAGTTTTTAATATTTTGCGATAAATCGCTACTAAGATTCGTAGCTATTATTAGTTTATAAAGATTGTTTTCGGTTGAATCTTTTAATAAAGATTCACTTAAAGCTACATTTACCATATCTTGCGATTTTAAAATATTTGCCACACGTTTTGCTAAGCCCATAACTGCCACACCATCCGCCGACTTCAATAGAGAATCCATGTGGGCAACATTCGTAATTATTTTATAAATGTTAAAACTTTCATCAAAAGCACTATGGATAGCCTCTAAGGAATAATTAGCAGATAAATATACCTCCAACCTTTCTTTTAGGAAGTCTTGAACATCCACCGATAACCAAGATAAATCCATATCTAGGCTAAAGCCTTCAATAATCCTAATTATACCAATCGCCGCACGTCTAAGGGCAAAAGGATCTTTAGAGCCGCTGGGCTTTTTACCGATTCTAAAAAACTCTATCAAACTATCCAGCTTATCTAATAATGCCAGTTTTGCACCCAGTAAATTTTCAGGCAACGAATCCCCTGCTCCCTGTGGCTTATACTGGTTTTTTATCGCCAATGCAACTTCCAAGTCAATGCCCTCATGTTTGGCATAATAATATCCCATAATCCCTTGTAATTCAGGGATTTCTACCACGACTGAGCTAACTAAATCGGCTTTATAAATTTTGCACAAGTCATCTTGGTTTTCATTAAAAAC
>JAISPM010000097.1 GCA_031274895.1 Alphaproteobacteria bacterium | reverse complement strand
GATATTGTGGCGGTAATGGTGGATTCGCAAAAGGGAATCACTGCTCATACCTTAGAAATTATCAAAAAAATTCCGCCACACAAAAAAGCAATTTTTATTTTTAATAAGGTCGATTTAATAAAGAAAGAAAAACTGCTGGAAATGCTGGCATCAATTGAAGATTCGCAAAAGTTTGAGAGGTTCTTCATGGTATCTGCCCTTAAAAATAAAGGCTTGCACGATATTGTGAATTATCTGGCGACTAATGCCGTGCATGACAATTGGTTTTACGAGGAAGATCAAATCTCTGACCTTCCTTTGTATGTGCTGGCAACCGAAATTACGCGGGAAAAAATTTATAAATATCTACATCAAGAGCTGCCTTATCAAATTGTGGTTAATCACGACAAATGGGAGGAGACTGACAGTTTAATTACCATCCATCAAACGATTTTTGTGGCAAAGTCTAACTATAAAGGCATGATTTTAGGCAAGTCGGGCGAAAAAATTAAGCAGATTCGCGTGGCAACCATGGCGGATTTACAAAAAGAATTCAGCAAAAGAGTCAACCTATTTTTATACGTTAAGGTTGATGAGAAAATTTTTCAAAAACAGTTAAATCATGAATATAACTGATGAAGGAATTTTGGTTGCTAAATTTAAACACGGCGAGAGCAGTTTAATTTTAAGCATTTTATCTAAAAATCATGGCTTGCAGAAAGGTATTTTAAAGGGCGGCATGTCGCAAAAGTATAAGTCTGGCTTAGAAATCGGCAACATCTTAAAGTTTCAAAAAAGGGCAAGAATAGAAGAATCGCTGGGTTTCTTTAAGGTTGAACTTGAGGAATCTTATTTGTATAAAATCTTTCAATATAAAGATAAACTTCTGGCTTTGGCTGCCATGTGTGAGTTGATTGCTGAATTTATCCCTGAGAAAGAGGTAGATGAAGATTTTTATGAGCTGTCTAAAAGCACCATGATAGTTCTGCAGAAAGAAGACTTCATTAGGTATTACATCCACTGGGAGTTGAAATTGCTGGAAAAAATCGGTATCGGATTAGACCTTAATAAGTGTGCCGTTAGTGGCGTGGTGGAAAATTTGTATTATATTTCGCCGAAAACAGGGAAAGCCGTGAGCGAATCCGTGGGTTTGCCCTATCATGATAAGTTGTTTTTAATTCCTGAATTGTTTAAAAACATAAATGCGGAAATTTCTGCGGAAAATATTAGCGAATCTTTTAAAGTAGTTAATCATTTTTTAGCTATGTTCTGCCGTGAGTATCATAAAAAAATGCCCTTTTGCAGAGAACAATTAATAAAAAACTGCATGGACTAGTTTACAGGCGGCATAAAAAAGTATATAATAATAAACGCGTGTATTTTAAGGTGAATTTAATGTCTATGTTGGCTGAAAAAGAAGAAAAATATAATAGAACTATTGTGGTTAATCAATTGCTTATGAATAATATTCGTGATGAAAAAGTGATTGAGGCAACTACAAAATTCAATCGCGGGCTTTTTTTGGAAGCTCCATTGAATCAAATTGCAGGAGCAGATAGTTGCATTGCTTACGCTAAAAATCGTTATGTTCTAGATGCGTCTACCTTGGCAAGCATGATAGAGTTTGCCAATTTTCAGTCATCTGATATTGTATTGTTGGTTGGCGCAGGTGTAGGTTATGGTAGTAGCGTGCTTTCTAAAATGGTAAATCGCGTAATCGCCATTGAGGAAAATCCTGAATTGCTTAAAAAAGCACAAGCAACCATTAAAAAGCTAAAAATTAACAATGTAGAATTATACGAATCTTCAGTGAAAAATATCTCTGAGGCGCATCAGTTTAATCGTGTATTTTTTGAGGGCGCATTTGCGGAAATCCCTAGTGAAATTTTACAATTGCTTAATTATAAAACAGATTTAACAGGTATTTTACGTGAAAATAATCTTTCACAAATTATCAATGCTAAAGTGATTGATAATAAACTTGTAGTAAAATATGGTAAACATACCGCAACTCCTTATCTTGCGGGATTTTTCCCGACTGAAAAATTTTCTTTTTAAAGGAATCAAATTATGAATAATAGTAGTTTACCGAAATTGAAAATCCAAAATATGCAAAAGAAAAGAGAAATCGATTCCATGCTGGAACGAGATATTTCGGGCATTGTAAATAAAAAACGCAGCGGCAACTTAGAAAGCATTAAAAAAGAAGTTAATGAAAATATTGCCAACAGATTACGTTCTTTTTTAGATGAAAGGCTGAATAGAGGTGGAGAAGGGGTAGCGAATACTAAAAATTATTCACAGCAAAACAGTCGTGTGAGTGAGAATTATTATGACGACGATGATTATGATGATGACGATAATTATTATAACCATGAAGACGATGATTTTGAGGACGAATACGATGATGAGCCAAGGGACAGACGCCGTGAAAATCCTAACAGTTATCTACCTTTTGCCTATGAAGATTTCAAACCGGAAGCTCCTAATGAAGAAGAGTTAGAGGAAATGATTCTGGACGCTGTAATGCCTTCCATTGCCCAATGGTTAGATTTAAACATTGATAGAATCGTGCATAAGGTGGTGAAGGAATCCCTGCAAAATCGTGGCATGCCTGAGGGTGAGCCTGCCCGTTATAACAGCGTGCGCAGATATAATGATGCACCTGAGGTGGCGGAGGAGCCATCAAATCGCTATCGCAGAGGTATGGCTAGGGAAGACGAATACGAGGAAGAACATTATAGCCGTAGACCGCGCAGAGGTGCAAAAATAAGCACAAAGCCTGTGGCGAAGCCGCAGAGCAGACGCCCGCTCTTGAATAACAACAGAGGCAGACGGTAGTAATCAAAAATTCCCCTTCTGGAGCCTTCAGCAGGGGAATTTACATATATAAATAAAAAATTTAGGTAAACCATGTTAGAAAACAAGCATTATTCTTGGGTTGAGGTGGAGGATTATGTTCTGCGGAATATTGCAGAAAGCAATTATTACGCTACTCAAGACAGCACCAAGATTCCCTACAGTATAATTATGCCGCCACCGAATGTAACGGGTTATTTACACATGGGACATGCGCTGGTTACCACCTTGCAAGATGTTCTTATCCGTTATAAACGCATGAAAGGATTCGATACTCTATGGCAACCGGGGGTAGACCATGCGGGCATTGCCACACAAGTGGTGGTGGAAAAAAGGCTTGCCGAGCAGGGAATTAAAAGAATCGAGCTTGGGCGCGAAACCTTTATAGAAAAAGTTTACGAATGGAAAGAGCATTCTGCCGGGCGAATCATAGAACAAATTAAGAAAATGGGAGCCTCGGCAGATTTTTCTTATTTGGCTTTTACCATGGATTCGCAATCTCAACGGGGAGTGTATCATGCTTTTAAAACTTTGTATGATGATGGATTAATTTATCAGGATTACAAACTGGTAAACTGGGATACACAACTGCAAACCGCCATCTCAGATTTAGAGGTGGAAAACAAAGAAGTTAAAGGCAAAATGTATTATCTTAAATATTATATAGATAATACGGATAGTTATATTTCCGTTGCCACCACCCGCCCTGAAACTATTTTTGGCGATACGGCAATTGCTGTTAACGAGCAAGACCCACGGTATGCGAATCTTATAGGAAAAGAGGTTATTATTCCGGTGGTTGGAAGAAAAATAAAAATTATTGCCGATTTTTATGCTGATATGACCAAGGGCAGTGGTGCGGTTAAAATCACACCAGCCCATGATTTTAACGACTTTGAGGTGGGTAAAAGAAACAATCTGGAATCCCGCAATATTTTAAATAAAGACGGCACGCTAAATGAAAACGTGGTCTCCACTTATGTAGGACTTACTACAGCGGTTGCCCGTAAAAAACTACTTGCTGAGTTGGAGGAAAAAGAACTTCTTGAAAAAGCTGAAGACCATCTTTTAAGTATTCCCTATGGCGATAGGTCAAACTCGGTTATTGAACCATTTTTAGCGAAACAATGGTTTGTAAATGCTGAAGCCCTTGCGAAAGACGCCATTAAGGTAGTGCAAGAGGGTAAAATTCAATTTGTGCCGCAAAATTGGGAAAATTTATATTTTGAATGGATGAACAACATTCAGCCGTGGTGTATCTCAAGGCAATTATGGTGGGGACATCGGATTCCTATTTACTATGCCACAAAAAATGGTGAGACTAAAGTTTTTGTTGCGGAATCTCTCACGGAAGCTCAAGCCCTTGCTCATGCTCATTTCGGCGAAAATGTAGATATAACTCAGGATGAAGATGTGCTGGACACTTGGTTTAGCTCCTCCTTGTGGACTTTTTTAACCATGGGGTGGCCTGAAAATACCGAAAAACTCAAACGCTATTACCCGAGTGATGTTTTAATTACCGCCTTTGATATAATTTTCTTTTGGGTGGCGCGTATGATTATGATGGGAGTTTATCTCATGAAGAATGTTCCTTTCAAAAAGGTGTATATCCATGCGCTGATTCGTGATGAGCGCGGGCAGAAAATGTCTAAATCTAAGGGTAACGTGATTGATCCCTTAGATATTATTGCTAAATACGGCACCGACGCTCTGCGCTTTAGTTTAACCGCCTATAGCGGACAAGGACGTGATATTCGCTTGGCGGAACAAACCATTGAGGGCTATCGTAATTTCGTAACCAAAATTTGGAATTCTTATAAATTTTGTGCGCAAAATGGTATGGTTTACAGGGGCGACTTCAACCCACAGCAGGTTAATTTAGATATTAACAAATGGATACTATATTCCTTGGAAGACTTACAAAAACAGGTGGATGTAGCTTATGAAAGCCTTAAATTCAACGAAGTCGCAAGTCATATTTATCAATTTATTTGGGGAACTTATTGCGATTGGTATATAGAATTAAGTAAGCCTATTCTTTATGTTGAGGGCGAATCCGCTTTAAAGGCTGAAACCCAGCAAACCATGGGTTTTGTATTTGACGCTATGCTGAAAATTTTGCATTCCGTAATGCCGTTTATTTCGCAATATTTGTTTGAGAATCTTCATAATAACAGCAAATTAGTGCTGGCGAAGGAAACTTTCCCGCAGTTGAATTTTGGTTTTAAAGAGCAAGACACTCAAAACACCACAAAAATTGTGAATTTAATTTCTAAAATTAGAAGTATCCGTGTAGATTTAAACATTTCGCCTGCTTTGCACTTAAAATTAGCTTTTGAAGGAGTCTTACTGCCAAAATATGTGCAGGGTAATCTTGAGGTGATAAAAAAAGTGGCACGGCTTGAAGAAATTACTGCGCAATCAAAACTATCAAGCGATTACATTCAAGATGTGTTAGAGGGTGATGTAATTGGGTTACCTTTAGGTGATGTGATTGACTTAACAGCGGAGCGCGTGAGAATCAATAAAGCCATAGATAAATTGCAGGCGGATGTGACTAAAGTGGAATCTCGCCTTAATAATCAACAATTTATGGCTAAGGCTGAGGCAGAGGTAGTTGCTGATGTTAAAAGGCAGCACGAGGAATTAGCTGAGAAAATTGCAAAATTATCTAATTTATTAAATAAAATACAGGTATAAATCATCATGAGTAATGTGATTAAAAGCATTCAAAACCATCGTTCGGTGAGAAGTTTTATAGATAAAGAAATTCCCGATGAAATGTTGGAAAATATTTTGCGCTCAGCTCAAGCCATGCCTACCTCTAACAACAATCAAGATATTAGTGTGATTGTGGTGTGCGATAAGGTGAAAAAAAATATTATTGCGGAGCTCTCAGGCAATCAAAAACATATTAAAGATGCTCCTGTGTTTTTAATTTTTGTAGCAGATTTATACAAAACCCATCTGGCTTGCAAAAAAAATTCCATGCAGCAAAATTTAAATAATCCACTTGATAAAATTATCACTGCAACTTTTGATGCCGGTATTGCCATGGGTGCAGCTATTATTGCTGCAGAAAGCCAAGGCTTAGGATGTGTTGCCATTGGAGCGGTGCGCAGCAATATTGCAGGGGTTTCTAAAATTTTAGAACTGCCGGAATATGTTTTTCCTTTGGTGGGACTATGCTTAGGTTTCCCTTACAATATTCCCGATAAAAAACCAAGATTTCCATTGCCGGCTTTTATGCACATGGAGGAGTATCAGGCAAGCAGTATGCTGGGATACATTAACGAATACGATGAAATTATGAGTAATTATTTGGTTAAAGTTCAAAGGGAAGTTGAGATTAATTGGTCGTATCGCACTGCCTCAAGTATGTCTAAATCAAGTGAATCGGCGATAGAAAGTCTGTTGCGCGAACAAAAGATTATGGAGAAAAAGTTGTAAGCAAAAACCGTCATACCAGCGAAGGCTGGTATCCACTGCGTCGCAGACAAGAAAAATTTAATTGTTTTTTTAACCTGCGGTGCAATGGATGCCGTTCTTCAACGGCATGACGACTTACAATAAAATTACTTTACATAAATGTAGTTTTTTGCTAAACTAGCGAGTAGTAATTACAATTTATGAGATTAAAATGGAAGTAGCGAATATTTCTACGGCTTATATGTTTGAATATTTTCCGGTGTTGTTCTTTATTATTATCGCCTTAGGAATCATGGTGGCAGCGTTGCTTGCCTCTTATTTTATCGTTCCGCAAAATCCTTATCCTAACAAAATATCTGCCTATGAGTGCGGATTTGATGCCATTGAAGACACCTCAAAACAGTTTGATGTGCGTTTTTATCTTGTGGCGGTTTTATTTATTATCTTTGATATTGAAATAATCTTTATGTATCCGTGGGCGGTTTCTTTTAGCTCACTCAGCGATATAGGATTCTACTCCATGCTGTTATTCCTGTTTATGTTAGGAGTTGGCTTTATTTATGAATGGAAAAAAGGAGCATTACAATGGGATTAAATACTAATGTGGCAAAGCTCTTAGAAGGTCAAAATCAAGACGCAATTTTAAAACAAAACGATTTACCAAAATCAAACTTTTTCACGACCCAAATAGATACGGTGGTGAATATGATTCGTGCCAATTCAATTTGGCCTATGACCTTTGGTTTGGCTTGTTGCGCCATTGAAATGATGCAGGCTTATACCTCAAGATACGACTTAGATAGGCTAGGCTCCATGCCTCGTCCCAGCCCTAGGCAGGCCGACCTTATTATTGTGGCGGGGACACTTACCAATAAAATGGCTCCTGCATACAGAAGGGTTTACGACCAAATGGCCGAGCCAAGATACGTAATATCCATGGGTTCGTGCGCCAATAGCGGTGGCTATTATTCTTATTCGTATTCGGTTGTTAGAGGGTGCGATAAAATAACCCCCGTAGATGTTTATGTTCCGGGCTGTCCGCCAACGGCAGAAGCCTTGTTATATGGGCTTTTTCAACTGCAGAAAAAAATTAAACGCACCGGAAAACTTTGGAGATAACGCAGATGCCTTCTTATTACATTCCATCTGAGAAAAAAAGCCAACAACAGGAAGAATTGCTGGCAGCCTTGCAGGCTAAGTTTGCAGATTCTTTAGTGGAGTCGGCGATTGTTAGTGGCGAGGTTGCCATCACCATCAAAAAAGAAAGCGTTTTAGCGGTTTTCAAAGAATTAAGAGATAACGCTAAATTTTTATTTAAACAATTAATGGATATTGTTGCCATCGACTATCCTGAACGCGATGAACGCTTTGAGGTGGTGTATTTATTATTAAGTTTAGATAATAATCTACGCTTAAGAGTAAAAATTAATATTGCGGAAGAATTTATTGTGGATTCACTCTCTAGTATTTACAGCAATTCCGATTGGCTGGAAAGGGAAGTATACGATATGTTCGGCATTTATTTCGGCGAACATAAAGATTTAAGAAGAATCTTAACCGATTTCGGTTTTGAGGGTAGTCCGTTGCGTAAAGATTTCCCACTCAGTGGATTCGTAGAAGTAGAATTTAACGAAGAATTGCAGAGAGTAGTGTATAAGCCAGTGGAATTAAATCAAGCCTACAGAGAGTTTACCTCTGAGAATCCTTGGATGGGCGAAGCGCAGGTGGATACTTTCAATTATTTAAATAAAAAAGCTAAAGCAGATTAAATTTTTATAGGATTTTAAATGTCTGAAGAGTTAAAAGTTAGAACGAAAACATTAAATTTTGGACCACAACATCCATCTTCGCATGGGGTGTTAAGAATGGTCTTAGAATTAGATGGCGAGCTGGTAAAGCGGGTGGAACCTCATGTGGGGCAATTGCACCGCGGCACTGAAAAACTTATAGAACATAAAACCTATACGCAAAATATTCCTTTTTTTGATAGGCTGGACTATGTGGCTCCAATTAATTACGAGCATGCGTGGGTTTTAGCGGCAGAAAAATTACTGCAATTAGAAATTCCGGAGCGGGCGAAATACATTCGGGTTTTATTTTTAGAATTAAGCAGAATTTCAAGACATATTTTTGCCTTAGGGGCGCAAGCCATGGATGCCGGAGCCATGACTCCAATGATATGGGGCTTTGAATCCCGTGAGCAAATTATGGAATTTTTTGAAGCGACCACAGGCGCAAGAATGCACATGAACTACTTCCGTGTGGGCGGTGTGGCTTTAGATTTACCTTTGGGTCTGACTGAAAAAATTAATACTTGGACATATAAGTTTGAAAAAGATTTTAAAGATGCCATGGATTTAGTGGTTGATAACAGAATCTTCAAACAACGCTCAGTAGATATTGGGAAGGTAGATAAAACTCAAGCCTTAGACTTTGGATTCACGGGTCCGAATCTTAGAGCCAGCGGTGTGGCGTGGGATTTAAGAAAGGCACAACCTTACGAAATTTACGATAAATTAGACTTTGATATAGTGGTAGGAACCCATGGTGATGCCTACGATAGATTCCTAGTGCGAATCGGTGAAGTGGCTCAGAGCATTAAAATTATCAGACAATGTATTTTACATATGCCTGCGGGTGCTGTTAAAACGGAGAACTACAAGTTTACCTCGCCAAAACGTGCAGACATGAAAGAATCCATGGAAGCGTTGATTCATCATTTTAAATTTTATTCCGAAGGATTCCATGTGCCGGCGGGCGAAGTTTATATGCCGGTGGAAACTCCAACGGGAGAGTTTGGGGTTTATTTGGTATCGCAAGGTAAAAATAAGCCGTATCGCGCGAAATTGCGGTCTAATGGTTTGGCGCATTTGCAAGCAATTAAACAAATCGGTGTGGGTTATCAGCTTGCCGATTTACCGTCTATCCTTGGTAGTTTAGATATGGTTTTTGGTGAAATAGATAGATAGTTGGAAAGTAAAATGTCAGCAACTTTTAGTTTTAGTGAAGAAAATAAAAAATTAGCGGAAAATACTATCAAGAAGTATCCGCAAAGTAAAAGATTCAGTGCAATTATGCCGCTTTTAACCATGGCGCAAAATCAAAACGGTGGGTTTTTAACTGATAATGTTATCGCCTATGTGGCAGAATACTTGAGTGTGGCACCAATGTCAGTAGCAGAGGTGGCGAATTTTTACTCCATGTATAATTTAAAACCCACAGGCAAGTATTTGATTCAAACTTGTAATTCCGTGGTGTGTTGTATGAAAGGAAGTGATGAAATTCACGCTTACGCCAAAGAAATTACAGGCACAGCAGACCAAGATGTCTCCAGCGATGGCTTATTTAGTGTTAAAAAAGTTGAGTGTCTTGGTGCTTGCTCTAACGCTGTTGCCGTAAAAAT
>JAISPM010000075.1 GCA_031274895.1 Alphaproteobacteria bacterium | reverse complement strand
CATTTAATAAGTCAGTCATATTAATAGGAGTTGTATATGGCGGGATTCTTAATCTGTTAAATATACTTTCAAAATCTTTAGCGGTAATTTCCGAGAAGAAACTATTTTCTAAATATGTTAATTTTTCAGCCAATAGTTTTCTGATACCACTCGGCATAACTGCCAGATTTTCTGATTCTATTACTTGTAGTTCACCAACAGTCATTCTAACTTCGGTATTAGAGAAAGTTAGGTTTGGATTCACCACAGGCGCAACGAACTGTTCAATCCGTTTATTAGAGAATATTAAGTTTTGGTAATTATTGTCTAATATTTGAGCAGGGACATCTTTTCTATTATCCATTAGTGCTAAATACATCCATGGTTTTAGTGTATTATATGCAAAAGTGTCAGGATAAGCATTTTTAAAGTATACCTTACCATCAACCATGGTTGTGGTTAAACCAACTACCAATTGATTGTTTTGGATAATAATTGCTGAACCTTCAGGAATATTATTTCTTCTCAGCTGTTCACCTAATATAGCGGTTAGGGCATTTTGCATAGCATTAGAGAAAGTAGTTTTTACTGTAATATCATAGCTTTCAGGGAAATGTTCGTATCCGGCAAGGAACAATCTATCTAAATAAATAGAGAAGGCTGTTCTTGGTATCCGTGCATTGGATTCAGCTTTTTTGTATTCGTCTAAAACAGCATCTTTCATGTTTTCAGGAATATAATCATTAGCTATCATCATATCTAGAATATTTTCTACTCTAATATCATAGTTAGGATAATATTTTTTATTATTATCATAAAGAAGTTTTACCATAAATAAAGCATGAGGAACATCCATGGTATTCGGGTCAATTCTCTCGAAATAACTAATGAAAGAAGCGCGCAACCCAATTTGATAGTTGGCAAAATAGGTAACATTTAAAAATAATTCAAAGAAATTACCTAAAGATACACGTTCTTTTAACCAATTTATTAATAAATAATTTTTAATAGGATTTAAATATCTGGCAAAAAATCCACTATCATCCGATTGATAAAATTTCGTCATGATAATATTAATTGAAGAAAACTCACAACCCGGAGAAGCTAAATCCTCAGGAAGTTTAAAAATTTTACAACCGTTAATTACATAAAAATCATTTCTGCTGAAAATATCGTTATTGGCACCGGCTACTTCACTAAGATAATAGGTATCAACCCTATCATCAGGAAGTAATGGTTGAGCTGTTGGTGCAAACTCGTTTTGCAATTCAAAGCCTACTTGAATATTATCATTGGTCGCAAATAAACTATTTGCCCAATCAAGAAATTTATTAGGAATCGCCACTGCTATATCGGAAATAGTTCCAAGAATACTAGTGTTTCTTCTAAATATGCTTTCACGTGGAGAGTTGATATAATTACGATATTCTAAAATTAAATAATTTATATAATCTTGGTCAACTTTAACACTCTCAATTGGAATTCTTTCTTCTAATGCTCTATTCTTAACTTTTTGGTAAATTAGCTCGTTCAAAGCATGCAGAGCAATAAATGTATGTTCAAAATTTGGCGAAATGTTCGCAGCGTAAGTTAAAGTGCGAGATTCACGTCTGGTTTCAAAGATTTTTGCGTCTCTGTTGTCTACAATTTTAATAGAAAGCGGTTTATTGATGGAGGCTAAAATCGGCACTAGAGGATTCGCTTGATTTAAGAAAGTTCCAATGGCGAACATAATAAGAATCAAAGCAAAAATCATAAATGTCAGAACTTTTAACTGATTGTTTACGATTCCTTTACCATCAACACTTTTAGATAAAGCATCAATGTAGCTTACGGTTTCTTCAGCATCAATGCCTCGGCTTGCTTGCATCCGAATGGCTTGTTCTTCTCTGTTCTTACGGTTCTGATTTACTAAATCTCTAATACCATGATTAAGAGCTTCACCGGTTTGGATTCTGCTTTTATAGGCATTTTTTACTTGATCTTTAACCGTAATAGGTGGAAAGTCTACGTTTTTAGCTTTATTAAATGCATTTTCCATTGCAGCAGAATCTTCGTCGCCCTTTTGTCTTGTTCTAAAGGAACGGCTTGAAGAATCACTTGAAGAATCCGGTTTTCTGCCGGCATATCTACTGGCAGCTGAGTTAGATGGTGCTGATGATCTATTGGATGAACCCGAGCTTCTGCTTGTTGGTTTTCTTGAGCCTGAACTTGAGTTGGTTCGGTTTGAGGAACTTCTGTTGTTTTCTCTGCTAAGATTAAAAAAATTAAAATCTTCCTTAGGAGAATTATCAAAACCGTTATTAAAACCGGCTAGAGCATATTCAAATTCACTCTTAGAAAAAGAAATTTTTTGCCATAATTCTTTATAAACAGAGTTTAAAAATATATTTTTTAAAAAATTCACAGAGAAACCTTCTAAATTTTATTATTGGCGCACTCGAGAAGACTTGAACTCCTAACCTTCTGATTCGTAGTCAGATGCTCTATCCAGTTGAGCTACGAGTGCTTAATTCACAAAAACTCACAGCAATTAAATGCTGCTCTATAATAGTATAAATAATTATACATATTATCATATATTATTGTATAATTAAAAAAAATCAAGATATATTTAACGTAGGTATGATTTATGACGAGATTTTTTCTAAAAATCTTTGTGTTTTTTTTGCTGTTTGGCTCAACATTACAGGCTTCGCTTTTTCGTGATAGTATTTATGTAGGTGAAAATAAAGAAAAATATTCTTATTTTTTCAGCATTACAGAATTTACTAATTTAGCGGATATAGTGCAAAAATTATCCAATAAAAAATTTTCTCTTAAAAAGAATACATATTTAGCAGTGTTAATAGAAATGCCGAATAATTTAAATTCAGAACAGCAAGCGGCATTATGGAATCAGTTGGCGGATTTAAAAACAGCACTAAATAATACGCCATATAATTTTAATGTGAAAGTTCAGGGGCGAGTGGATGAAAGTATTTCCATGTATACAATCCACTTATATTATCGCTAGTTTTTGCACAAAATTAAAGTTGACTAATAATTTTATTTGATATAGTATAGTGCTTATTTGTAGATTAAATATTAAGGAGAAAAACTCTTGAAAAGAACTTATCAGCCTAGTAAATTAGTAAGAAAAAGAAGGCACGGTTTTAGAGTTAGAATGGCAACTAAAGGCGGCAGAAAAGTGTTAGCAGCTAGACGTGCAAAAGGACGCTACGTTTTAAGTGCATAATACACAAATAAAACGGATAGTGAAGTCTAAACAATTTTCCGACCTCAAAAAAAATGGCGATAAACTGGTTTATAAACCGTTTGTGTTATTATATAGTAAGGATGAAAATTTGCTCGACACCACATATATCGGTTTTATTGCCAGTTCTAAAGTTGGGAATGCTATAGTAAGGAATAAAGTAAAAAGAAGACTAAAAAGTATAACCATGAGCGTGCTAAGCAGTATCGATACTCATGGTTTTTCTATTTGTGTAATTGGCAGAACTGCCGCTTTTGATTATGACTTTGCCAAAATGAAGGATTTATTCACTCATGCTGTTAAAAAAATTACTGCAACATCTTAAAAATGTCGGAAAAGTATTTTCTTATATGGCGATTGGTTTGGTGAAATTTTATCAAATCGTAATTTCTCCATATTTAGCTCCAAGTTGTCGCTATACGCCTACGTGTTCGCAGTATGCCATAGAAAGTTATAAAACACACAATGTATTTTTTGCCACTTTTTTAGTTATAAAAAGAATTTTAAGATGTTCGCCGCTGGGGAGTTATGGCTACGACCCGGTTCCCGTGAAAAAACAACCCCGTCATACCGATGAAAGTCGGTATCCACAGGAAAGACATAAGATTTAAGAGGATTATTAATGGGTGATTTATTTAATAAAAATTTTGTAATTGCAGCGGTAATTGCTTTTTTAATTATTGTTTTTTGGGATAATCTTTTTTTAAAAGATATTAGAGAGCAAGAGGCAGCTTCAAGTGCAGCTACTACAGCGACGGCAGTAAGCAGTGGTGCTTCCAAACAAAGCATTGTCGCCAATACAGCCACCACCCAGCCGCAGAATTTGCCGCGTATCAGTATTTCTAACTCTTCAGTGGTTGGTTCACTTTCCATGCAGGCAGGGAGAATCGATGATATTTCCTTGCTGCATTTCCAAGAAACCGTAGATAAAAATTCTCCGAACATTCATTTATTTAATAAAAAAGGCACACAAAATGCCTACTTTTTTGAAAGCGGTTGGCTATCGGAAAATAATATTACTCTTCCGACAGCGGACACAATATGGTCGCTGGAAGCGGGCAGCAGCAATAAATTAACTCCCGAAACTCCGGTTAGCTTGGTATGGAAAAATCCACAGGGAATTACCTTTAGAAAACATATTTCCATTGACGATTTATACATGATAACCGTTAAAGACGAAATTGTGAATAATACGAAAAATGAGCTAACCATTAATCCTTTTGCGTTAATTGTGCGCCATGGTGACCCGCAAACCCGTGATTTATTTATTTCCCATGAAGGATTCGTAGGGCATGTGGGCGGTAGTTTAGAACGTGTTAAATATAAAGATACTCTCAGCGAAACCTTTAAGTTTGATACCCAAGGCGGTTGGATTGGTTTTACCGATCAGTATTGGCTATCGGCATTAGTTCTTGATAATTCTAAAAATTATACCACAAGATTTTTATCATATAAGGATTCGCAAAACATCAATAATTTCCAATTGGATTCTTTAGGTAAAGATACAAAATTATTAGGTGGCGAAAGTTTCAGTAAAATCACCCGTGTGTTTGTAGGTCCTAAGGAATACAACATCCTCAGCAAATATGACGATATGTATAACATTGGTAAATTTACCGATGCCATTGACTTTGGTTGGTTCTTCTTTATTACCAAACCAATGATGATGTTCTTGTTATTCTTATACGGATTCATTGGCAACTTTGGTTATACAATTTTAGTTTTCACCATAATTATACGGGCAATTATTCTGCCAATCGCTTATAAATCTTACGTTTCCATGGCAAAAATGAAAGAATTGCAACCGAAAATGAAAGAGCTGAAAACTTTGCATAAGGGCGATATGCAAAAATATAACAAGGAAGTTGCGAATCTTTATAAAAAAGAGAAGGTGAATCCACTATCGGGATGTTTGCCACTGTTTTTACAAATCCCAATTTTCTTTTCAATTTATAAGGTAATTTTTATCAGTATTGAAATGCGCCATGCGCCGTTTATTGGCTGGATTCGGGATATGTCGGCGATGGATCCTTCTAACATCTTTACGCTGTTTGGTTTAATTCCAATTAATATGCCCGATTTCCTCCATATTGGGATTCTACCGATTTTAATGGGCGTGACCATGTTTTTCCAACAAAAACTTTCCATGAGCCAAACCTTAGAGCCTATGCAGCAGCGGATTATGAATTTAATGCCGGTGGTGTTGGTAATTGTATTGGCGTCTTTCCCGGCGGGCTTAGTGATTTACTGGATTTGGAGTAATATTATTTCCATTATTCAACAGTTGATTATTAACAAAACCGTTCATAAAGAGTTTGGACTTAGACGTAAGAAAAATAAAGTAAAAGCCTAGAGTAAATATTCCCCTTCTAGCAGAAGGGGTGGACTGCAAAGCAGGACGGGGTAGTGGAATCAGTTTTAAATATAGAGAAAGATCTTAATTTCTTCCGAAAACAATGTAATTTTGTGTTAGGGGTAGCCAGTTTAAAACAGCTACCTCAAACCAATCTCCCTGAGGTGGCATTTTGGGGACGCTCAAATGTCGGGAAATCTTCCTTAATTAATTGTTTGTTAAATCGTAAAAGTTTAGTAAAAGTCTCCTCAACTCCCGGAAAAACCAAGGAAATTAATTTTTTTTCATTGAATGAAGAACTTTATTTAGTAGACCTTCCCGGTTATGGCTATGCGCGTGTCAGTAAAAATATTAAAGAATTGTGGAACGACTTAGTGGTGGATTACCTAATAAAAGCCAAAAATCTGCGGCGAGTTTATCTTTTAATTGACGCTAAAGTTGGCTTTAAGGAAATTGATTTTAATATTATGGATTTTTTGGATTACTACGGACGCTCATATCAAATAGTTTTCACCAAGGTTGATAAAATTAATAAATATGTGCTGGCAGATTTAAAATCGCAGGTGGAAAGTATGCTGGGAATTCGCCCTGCCTGCTATCCTGAATTTATTTTCAGTAGCACCTCCACCCGCGATGGAATGAACGAGCTGGGAAAATCCATCTTGAATATTTTATAATTTGGATTATATAAAGATAAATATACCCATAAAAACTTGAGGAAAAAATGTCAAGATTATTATTTAACCATCCGTTTTTACTGGGCTTTGATTCGGTGAGTCAAACCTTAGAAAAACTATCAAAATGCTCGGATAACTATCCACCTTACAACATTGAGCAATACGATAACAATGTGCTGGTAATAAAAATTGCGGTGGCAGGGTTTGAGGTTGAAGATTTATCGGTGTATCAGGAAAATAATGAGCTGATTATTGTGGGCGAAAAAAAGTATAAAGATGTTAATGTAGAATACTTGCATCAGGGAATTTCTTGCCGTAAGTTTCAAAAGGTTTTTGTGCTGGCGGAAGAGGTAATTCCTGTATCTTCACACGTAAAGAACGGATTGCTGGTAATCCATCTCAAAAGAGAAGTTATCCAAAAAGATGTTAAAATAATTGCAATTGAAGACCATAATTAAATGATAAATTTTCCGAATATATCGCCCATCGCATTCACAATAGCCTCCTTTGAGATTCGCTGGTATTCCCTTGCCTATATTTTTGGAGCCATTTTAGCTTTGTTATATATTAAATTTCTTAATAAGAATCTTAATTTAATTCCTGAGAATCGCAAAAAAAACTTTTTTGAAGATTTACTTTTTTATATTATTCTGGGAGTGCTACTGGGCGGACGCCTCGGTTTTGTGATTTTTTACGGATTTTCTTACTATCTAAGTAATCCCCTTGAGATTCTTTACCTGTGGCAAGGCGGCATGTCTTACCATGGTGGATTGATTGGCGTTCTTGTTGCCTCGTATTTTTTGGCAAAAAAATATCAAATGAACTTTTTACGAATCACCGACATAATTGTGCCGGCGGTTCCTATCGGCTTGTTTTTAGGGCGAATCGCTAACTTTGTTAACGCCGAACTCTATGGCAAACCAACAACGTTGCCATGGGCGGTGCATTTTCCTAATGTGTATTTAGCGCGCCATCCATCTCAATTATATGAAGCAATGCTGGAAGGAATTGTGTTGTTTGTGGTGTTGGCAGTTATGTGGCAGCGTAAACTTTACAATAAGGAAGGATATTTAAGTGCTACCTTTATAATTCTTTATGGAGCGTTTAGAATTTTCATAGAATATTTTAGAGTTGGTGAAATTTACTTTTTTGACTTTATATCCATGGGGCAGGTTTTGTCGCTACCAATGATTATTGTAGGATTTTTTATATTATATGTTGCTCGAAAAAATCAAAAAGCTGATTAAAGAATCAGGAGCGATTCCGTTTGATAAATTTATGAGTTTATCAAACGCTGAATATTACAACAATTCTAACCCTTTAGGCAGTAGAGGCGATTTTACCACTGCGCCCGAAATATCGCAGGTTTTTGGTGAGCTGATTGGCTTGTGGCTCCTTGATTGCTGGCTTAAAATGGATTCTCCACAGAAATGCCACTTAGTAGAATTAGGGGCAGGACGTGGAACGCTGCTTAAAGATATTCTGCGGGCGACAAAAAATTTTCCGCACTTTCACGACAGCCTAAAAATATCTATTGTGGAAATTAACGCAGAATTAATCCGTCTACAAAAAGAAACCTTATCGCAATATAAAAATATTTCTTGGGTAAATGCGGTGGAAAACCTAGCAATAGATTCGCCTGTGCTGATTTATTCCAACGAATTTTTTGATGCACTCCCCACTAAGCAGTATCTGATTAAAGAAAATGAAACCTTTGAATTGCATGTAGACTTAGCAGATGATTACTTAAAACTAGTCTTTTTAAAATCTTCACCATTGCCTAATATGTTGCAGCAACAAGAAGAAATAATCTACGAAACATCTCCCATGGCGAATTCCATATTTAATTATTTGGTAGCAAGGGTGGCAGAGCATGGCGGAGCTTTTTTAACTATAGACTACGGATATGAAGTTAATGAGTTCAGAAATACCATCAGAGGCTACAAAAACCATGAGGTCTTAAGTGTTTTTGAAATAATTAACGGCGCAGGTAAGGTAGATTTCACCTACAATGTTAATTTTGCAGAGTTAGCGGCTACGGTAGTGGAGGTGAATAAGTTTGAACTAATAACCCAGCGAGCGTTTTTAGAGAATCTCGGAATTCACGAAAGGGCAGCTAACTTGTTAAAAAATATAACAGACCCTAAAGATAAAGCCGATTTCAATGCTGCCATAAAAACTCTAATAGCCAAAGACCAAATGGGCGAGAAGTTTAAGGCTCTTTGCGTATCTAAAAATATTCCAAATATAGCGGTTTTTAGGAAGAAATAAATATTGCGAAGCAATTAAACTTCCTTTCCACAACCAAGACAAAGCCGGTTATTACACTATTTGAAACTAAATTATGGCGAAACAAAAGGGTAGCAATTTTACGAATTCACGCCATTGAAGTTTCAAATAGTGTAATAACCGGCTTTGTCGCTATATTAAACATTAAACCTAAACAAAATCACGTCGCCATCTTTAACTACATAGGTTTTGCCCTCACTGCGCATTTTACCGCTGCTACGGGCAGTTGTTTCGCCACCGCATTCTATAAAATCGGCAAAAGAGATAACTTCGGCGGCAATAAAGCCGCGTTCAAAATCGCTATGGATAACACCTGCCGCCTGTGGCGCGCGCGTGCCTATTGGAATTGTCCAAGCCCGACTTTCTAAAGGTCCGCTGGTAAAATATGTTTGTAAGCCCAATAAACCAAAGGCAGATTTAATAATTTTATCAAGTCCGGTTTCAGCCAATCCTAAAGCCTCTAAGAATTCTTTTTTCTCTTGAGATGATTCTAAAATAGAAATTTCTTGCTCTATTTGTGCCGATATTTTAACGCAACTGGCTTTTTCTTTAGCAGCTAAGTCTTGCACTTGCTTGACATATTTGTTATCCTCATGCAGTTCGCTTTCTGCCACATTACACACGTAAAGCACGGGTTTAGCACTCATAAGAAACATTTTTTGCACTGTTGAAGATTCTTCCTCGGTGAAATCTATACTGCGAATAGGATTTCCTGCTTGCAACACTGGAATCATTTTTTTAATTAAATCTACCTGTGCGCCGGATGGCTTATCGCCGCCCTTGGCTTTTTTCTCTAGTGCTGGGAGCCTTTTTTCAAGGCTTTCTAAATCTGCCAGCATAAGTTCTATATTTACAATTTCAATATCGCGCAAAGGATCCACACTGCCTTCCACATGGATAATATCTTGGGATTCAAAGCAGCGCACCACATGGATAATGGCGTCTACCTCTTTAATATTGGCTAAAAATTGGTTGCCCAAACCTTCGCCTTTGCTGGCTCCGCGCACAAGCCCTGCAATATCCACAAACTCCAGCTTGGCATACAGAGTATTTTTAGACTTTGTGATAGCCGCAATTTGGTCTAGCCTGCTATCAGGCACATCCACAATGCCCTTGTTAGGGTCGATGGTGCAGAAAGGGTAATTTGCCGATTGGGCATTTTGCGTTGAGGTTAAGGCGTTAAAAAGGGTAGATTTCCCAACGTTAGGAAGTCCAACAATTCCACAATTTAAAGACATTAGTATATTCCTTTTTTTATAATTTATATTTTTTTTACCACTACCCCGTCGGCTACGCCGCCACCCCTTCTCCACAGAAGGGGAATTTATTTTTTATGTTTATTAATGTTTTCTATAAAAGTTTTAAAATCTTTTTTTAACAGGTGCGGCAATTCTATTGCCATTTCGTAAAAGGTTTTTTCTAAGTCTATCATTTCAGACTTACTAAAATTGCTAAGCACATAATCGCTGACATCTTTTTCGGCAGAAGGTCTGCCTATGCCAATTTTAATGCGATGAATATTTTTACCAATTTTGTTTTGAATATCGCGAATGCCTTTTTGTCCGCCATCGCCACTCTCGGTTTTATATCTTAACACATTGAAGTCTAAATCGATATCGTCCTGAATAACAATTACATCATCGGGCAAAATTTTATAATAACTGCATAAGGGTTGCACGGCATCACCCGAACGATTCATAAAAGTTAGCGGTTTTTGCAGCAAAACCTTATGGGAATCAATGTTTTTTTCGGCGATAAGAGACTTATAATTTTCTTTTGGTGCAGGAAAATTGTAGAAAGAGGCAATATAGTCTAAACACAAAAACCCCACATTATGGCGAGTGTTTTGATACTGTTGACCTATATTGCCTAATCCTACAATTAATAGCATGGACTACTTTTTAGCGCTCAAGCCTTCTTCTTCAGCGGCGGCTGCTGCAGTTAAAGAGGCAATAGGAGTTCCTTTAGGATAATAGGTTTTAATACCTTCAGGTAATGCTATATCTTCAATTTTAATCACAGTTCCTGCAGTAGCGTTGCCTAAATCTATATCAATTTGCTTAGGAGCTTTTTTAGGATTCCCTGCGATTTCTAAATAATATAATAGAACATTTAAAGAACCACCGAATTTAAGTCCCGGAGATTTATCTTGGTTAAGAAACACCACAGGAATTTCCATTCTTGCAACGGTTTTAGCTCCCACACGCAGCATATCCACATGAAGTGGTTTATCGGATACAGGATGCAATTGAATATCTCTGATTAAAACTTCTTGAGATTTTCCTGCAATATCAACCTTATAAATATTGTTGTAAAGAGTTTTTTTGGTAAGTTGCGACATTACCTCAACAGGAAGTAAACAAACTGAAGTCGGCTCTTTGCTATCGCCATAAATGGTGGCAGGCACAAGATTTTGTCTTCTTGCATCACGAGAGGCCCCCTTACCAACTTTTTCGCGCATTGTCGCACTGAAAGTGAATTGTTCTGTCATAATTTTTTCCTTTAAATTTAAAACAGTTAATGTTAATGCCTCCAAGGGTGCATATAACAGAGGTAAGTATAATATTTTATAGTCTTAAAGTCTAGTTTAATTTTTATGTAAATAACAAGATAGGTAAAAGGAGTTGCTGTTTCCATGACAGGATAGATTTTGTAATCCAACCTCGTTTGTAAATCTGTCATAAGTCAACTAAAACCTCTCTTATATACTAATAACGACTACATATTTATAATTGTAGAGAGAGAAGGAGGAGGAGAAAAATTTTACTTTATTTAATGTTAATTATTTGTTATAATATAGAAAAATATGTTAGAGGAGGAAGATAAATGAAAAAATTAATAAATAATCCTGAAAATGTTGTTAAAGAAATGCTGCAAGGCTTGGTTCTTGCTAATAGCCACTTGCAATTGTTCGCGGAAGAATCGGTAATTGCCCGTGCTAATTTCACTAAAAAAGTTGGAATTATCAGCGGAGGCGGTAGCGGACACGAACCTGCCCATGCGGGATACGTGGGCTTTGGTATGTTAGATGCCGCAGTGTGTGGCGAAGTGTTTACATCTCCAACTCCTTTTCAGGTTTATAAAGCCATTGAAGAGGTGAATCAGGGCGATGGCGTTTTATTGGTTATAAAAAATTACACGGGTGATGTGCTAAATTTTGAAATGGCAATGGATATGGCGCGCGATAATAACATCAAGGTTGCCAGCGTTTTAGTTGATGATGATGTTGCCATGGAAAACAGCACCTATACCGTCGGCAAAAGAGGGGTGGCAGGCACGGTTTTGGTTCATAAAATTGCAGGGAGCCTAGCAGAACAAGGTGCGAGCATAGAAACCATCCAAAAAATTGCCACCGATGTGGTTGCCAACATGGCAACCATGGGATTATCTTTAGGGGCGTGCATGACACCAGCCTCAGGCAAGCCTAGTTTTGATTTGCCTGAAAATGAGATGGAAGTTGGCTTGGGAATCCATGGAGAACCGGGGATTTATCGCACGAAAATTGCCAGTGCGAAAGACTGTGCGGAACTATTAATGGACAAAGTCTTAAATCATTTAAAATTAAATGCCGGTGAAGAGGTTTGCCTGCTTGTGAACGGTCTAGGAGCAACTCCGCTAATGGAGCTGGATATTATGAATTACGAATGCCATAAAATTTTAGCCACAAAAGGCATTAAGGTATTTAAAAACCTTGTGGGTAATTATATGACAGCCTTAGAAATGCCGGGAGCTTCCATCACTTTATTACGCATGAAAGCAGAATTTAAAGAACCATTACTTGCCAAAGCCAACACCACATTTTATAAGGAGGTATAGGATGCAGGTCAGCACAACGCAAGGCATAATTGCCACCATCACTAAAAATTTAGAAACACATAAGGATGAGCTGGATGGTTTAGACAGAGACATTGGTGATGGCGACCATGGCAGCAACATTGTGCGTGGTTTTGAGGCAGTATTGGAAGATTCTAAAACTTGGGAAGGTCTGACGCTCGCAGCCATTATGAAAAAAATCGGCATGACGCTGCTGGCGAAAGTGGGTGGAGCTTCAGGTGTTTTATATGCCTCAGCTTGTTTAAAAATATCGCCTGCCCTTAATAAGGAAACACTCTCTACGGCAGATTTTTTAAATGCCATCAATATTGCCATGTTAGAAATTGCGACTAAAGGAAAGTCAGCAGTGGGCAATAAAACCATGTTAGACGCCATGGATGGCTTCTCCACCGCACTCGCCAACAAAATGCAAAATAGTGATAATTTTTTAGAAATATTGGCAGATGGTGTAGCGGGAGCCAAGGAGGGTGCGGAGAGAACTAAAGATATGGTTGCGAAAAGTGGCAGAGCCAGCTATTTAGGTGAACGCAGTATAGGACACGTAGATGCCGGAGCGACTTCTTTTTGTATTATAGTTGGGTCTATATTAGAGTATTTGGAGAATAAATAATGGCGAATTTAGTGGTGGTAAGCCATAGTTTTGCTTTGGCTGCGGAAGTAATACGATTTGCCAAAGTAATGAGTGGTAATAAAGACTTAGACTATAAAATTATTAATGCAAGCGGCATGGATGGCGATACTTTTGGCACCGATGGTGTGAAAATTAATCAGGCAGTTATGGAAGGTTTGGCGGATAGCGATGTCCTGATTTTTCATGAGATTGGCAGTAGTATTTTGAGTGCAGAAATGGCAGTGGAAATGTTGGAAGAGGGTTTTAAAGATAAGGTAGTTTTAGCAAGGTTGCCGTTAGTGGAGAGTTTATTTGTGGCTTTGAATGTTAATAGTAAAGGCATGAAAGCAGTAGTATTGCAGGATATTTTGAGAACTGAGATTAGGGATTTATTTGATATGTAAGAGTTAGAGTATAGAAGAAGTATTTTTGCTTCCATGACGGGATAGGGTTTGTAAGAATCTTTCGTTTGTAAGCCGTCATAAGTCAGCAAAAATACTTCTTCTATACTCTAACTCTTACTGGAAGATTTATCTTCAAACCATCTTCTGTAGGAGGATAGGGGTAGGGAAAAATTTTTAAGAAACGGATATAAAATCCCCTTCGCTAGGCGTTGTGGGTGGACAGCGTAGCTGGACGGGGTAGTGGAACCAACCTTAAATTAAAAAAAACTCCCACACCCAGCAAATAACAATTAAAGCCCGTGGTGAGTAGAAATGAGAAGAGAGTGAAGTTAAGGGTTTTAGTTGACTTATGACAGATTTACCTACGGAATCATTTTACAAACCGTATCCTGTCATGGAAACTAAAACTCTTAACTTCACTCTCTTCGATTACGATTACAACTTTAATTGTTATTTCAAAAACAAATCACTCATGGAGGCTTCAGTTGATATTCTCCTAATTCCTTCGGCGAGCATTTTCGCAACGCTTAAATATTTAATCTTCGGCGAAATGTAATTTTTATCCACAAGGCTGATGGAATTACTAACAATCATCTCTTTAATTGGTGAGTTATCAATTTTGCTCATGGCATCTTTAGAAAATAAGCCGTGGGTGGCATAGGCATAAATAGATTTTGCCCCTGCGTCATGAAGAGCTTTTGCGCCATTGCAAAGGGTTCCTGCGCTATCGGCAATATCATCAATCATAATACAATTGCGCCCTTCAATATTTCCAATAATGTTCATAACTTCCGATACTCCTGCAGTGGGACGCCTTTTATCAACAATGGCTAAGTCTACACCGCACCATTTGGCTACGCTGCGTGCGCGCATAACGCCGCCAATATCGGGTGAAACAATTACCGTGTTATCAATACCAACACGATTTTTAATATCTTCAACAAAAATAATATTGGCGAACAGATGGTCTACGGGAATATCAAAAAAACCTTGAATCTGTGCGGCGTGTAAATCTAACACTAAAACTCTGTCGGTGCCTGCTACTGAAATTAAATTCGCTACTAATTTCGCAGAAATTGGTGTGCGCGGAGCCGATTTTCTATCTTGCCGAGCATAACCAAAGTAAGGAATCACTGCGGTAATACGTTTTGCCGAACCTCGTTTAAGAGCGTCTACCATTACCAACAGCTCCATAAGGTTATCGTTTGTTGGGTAAGATGTGGACTGAATCACAAAAACATCCTCACCTCGTATGCTTTCGTTAATTTCCACATTGATTTCCTTATCGGCGAATCTTCCAATGTTCGCGTCTAATAACTTTGTTCCCAAATGTTGCGCAATTTCCTCTGCCAAACTGTGATTAGAAGTGCCGGCAATTAGTTTCATAAAAATTTACTCCTTTGATTTAATGGTTATACAAGAAAGCTGCAGTCCTCTGCCAACTCCTTGATGGGTCGCACGACGATGCGAGAAGAATAAATCTTCATTTTTATAGGTATCTAAATTAATAACATCAATATTATTTGCATTAATGCCATTTTTTATACTTATATTATAAGCATAAAGTGGTAAATTGAAAAAATATTTTTTTGGCATGGTGGATTTTTTAAAAAATTCACCTGCTTGTTGGTCATTTTTAATGAAATTTTCGTAAAAATTGTCATCCACTTCGTAATTGTCTTGATGGATACATGCCCCAATTACCATAACAAGGCTATCAGTATTTTTAAATTCTGCAATGGTATTTTGGATAATGCCCGCCAGTAAACCTTTCCAACCGCAATGAATGGCGGCAATTTGACGGTTTGCAGTATCACAGAATAAAATTGGAATACAATCTGCCGTGTAGATTCCTAGGATGATGTCTCGAGAGGTGGTTATCATGCCATCGGCTTCAATATCACAGGGCGTAGATGTATCCACACGGATAACCTTATTACTATGCACTTGGTTAAGAGTTAACAGGCGTGATGGCTGCGCAAAACTTTCGGCAATTAGTGTGCGATTTTTTCCCACATTCTCAGGATTATCACCCACACGAAAACTTGTGTTAAGACCAGCATATACGCCATTGCTCACGCCACCAACTCTACCAAAAAAAGCATGGTCTATAAAATTTATGCGCGATAATAATGAAGATTGCAACCGCAAAGGGCTATTCATAAATATAAATCCGTTTTTAAGCAATTTTATTGCAATAAAATTATATATGAATTTTTTAACAATTACAAGGGGTTTACCCTCTAAAACCCTTTATTAAGGTTAATAAAGGGTGAAGATTCTTGACAGAATCTTCACAAATAAAACTTAGCTATTTCTATTTTAAGGAAATTTTATGAAGAAAATATCTTTTGGTATATTTCTAATACTCTTGTATACCATACCGGCCTTTGCAGGTAGAACTATCTATATAAGCAACAATCCAACTGCAGATATTGTAGGTAATTTGAATGGGACTACTTGGCTTGATACAAAAGACAATACTGTTAATTTCACTCAAAACAATTTAGATATTGGCGATTTTAATATTTATGGAGCCTTGCCACAGAATAAGTCGGATGTTACAGGTAATACTGTAAATATTTATGCATCGGGATTACAAAATATTGGAGTAATATCAGGAGGAAATAATGATAAAACTCCCAGTAATACATACAATGCTTCTAATAACACTGTGGATATAAATGAAACTTCTAATAATACTTATACAAAAGATATTTATGGTGCTATCGGTGGAGGTGAATTAAGAAATAATAAAGTTATTATAAAATCAGGAGCGATTGCTAATGTATATGGAGGCTATAGTTGGGTTTATGTTTCTGACTTTGTAAATAGAATATTTGATTCTAACTCTGTTTATTTAAGTAATCTTACTTCCAGCAGCACCGCTACTAAAATCTATGGCGCATTAGGTTCAAGCAATGACAACCCAGCTATAGCAGTAAGTTTAGTAACCAATAATAGTGTAGAAATAAAAAATTCAACCTTTGTAGGAGCAGTTATAGTAGGAGCGCAGTATGGTATGGAAATATCAGGCAATAGTGTATCTATTGAAAATAGCACAATTGAAGGAAATATTTATGGTGGTTTTACAGATGTTAATAATGATAGTATTAAAGTTAGCAACAATATAGTAAGTATTAACGGAGGCACAATTATCGGTAGTATTTATGGAGGTTATTCTCCTGCCGCTACAACCATTGATAATACGGTGAATATTGATGGCACCCCCGACCTAAGCCAAGCCTCTATATACGGAGGATATGTGGCAAACCCAAGCGACACAACATTAGTATCAGGCAACACCCTAAACCTACAAACCACCATAACCGTGCTAAGCGCAAGCGGTTTTGATAACTACAACTTCTACACCGACGGTTTAAACCTAAACATACCCATGCTTGCTGCCACCGATTCAGCCATAGACATGGATAATACCGTGATAGGACTATATTTAAAAGACAACTCCTCACTAAAAGCAGGCGACAAAATTTGGCTGGTATCAAACATGACCGGCAACACCATCAATCAAGCCACAGGCAAAATGCGTTCAGGTGCCACCCAAATTTACGATTGGGAAATGCTGATAGATAACAATAATCTCTATGCTCAAATAAAAAATGATATAGAGGTTGGCGGCAATCTAAACCCCGAAACAAAATCTTTACTGGAAGGAAATTTATCTTCCCTTGGTGTCTTAATCCAAGGAGCCGACCTTATAGCCGATAGCAATGATACTTTAGATTCTATTGCTTATGAAGATAGCAACGGAATGTTCTCAGGTATTAACATAAATTCTATAAAATTAAACAGCGGCTCACATATTGATATACAAAGTGGCTCGTTGCTGGTTGGCTTGGGCAGTAAAATCAATAACTACACCTACGGAGCCTTTGTAGAAGCAGGCAGTGGTAGGCATAATACTTACAATGAGTTTGAGGATTCTATCGTTAAAGGTGATGGCAAGAATACCTATGCAGGTGCAGGTTTTCTTGGTAGATTATCTTTTGATTTTATCTATGTAGATGCTTCAATCAGAGCAGGTTATGCTACAACAAGATATAGTGCTGATTATTCCCCCGATGCCAAATATAATATTGGTTCCATGTATTACGGTGGACACGCAGGAACAGGCTTAGTGCAGAATATGGGTAATTTTAGCCTAAATGAATACGTTAAATACCTTGCCACAATGCAGCAAGGTCAAACCATAACTCTTGATTCTAAAGAAGAGATTAACTTTGCAAATATAATGTCGTCTCGAGCCACCGCAGGACTAAGGGCTAAATACAATGGTGTATATTTAGGCTACGCTTACGAACAAGAATTGGCAGGCGAAGCCAACGCCACAACCGCCAATACAGCAATAGATGCTCCCGTTATTAAAGGCGGCACCAGCGTAATAGAAGCAGGCTACAACCAAAGCCTTTCCTTAAGAGCATCTCGTTTTTATGAATCCTCAGGCTTTAATGTTGGCATGGGTGGTAAATATTACATTGGCACTCGCAATGGCTTCTCTGCTAATATGAAAATTGGGTATTTGTTTTAAAGCCGTCATACCTACGAGCAAAGTTTTAACTTTATCATTTGATTCTAATTTATAAATCATTTATTAATACTTAATTATTATTATATACTTAATAAATAAAAGAGTTAAATTTATGATTGCAAAATTAAGTGGCATTGTTGACACGTCAGAAGAAGAGGGCATCATTTTGAATGTTAATGGTGTGGGTTATTTAGTATATACTCCCTGTCGTTTTTCAGATGGTGAGCAATGTAGCGTTCATATTCAAACCATTGTCCGTGAAGATGCTATTAATTTATATGGTTTTAAAACCATCCAAGAAAAAAAACTTTTTAATTTATTGATAAGTGTGCAAGGTATTGGAGCTAAAGTGGCAATGCAGATGATGTCGCAACTGTCTGCAAGTGAGATTGCCAAGGCAATTTTGTTTGAAGATGTAAAGACTTTAAAATCTGTCAACGGCGTGGGTGAAAAAGTGGCACAAAGGCTTTTGGTGGAATTAAAAACTAAAATTACAAAAATTGAAACTATTCCTAATTTTGGTGAAGCTAAAAAAGCTGCAATCATACAAGAAAATTCTAATACGGAAGATGCCATTACAGCTTTGTTAGGCTTAGGATACTCTAAAATAGAAATCATGAAAACTATCCAAATAATTCAAGAAAGCAAAGGTGCAGACTTGGCTAGTGAAGAACTAATTAAAGAATTTCTAGTGTATATGGCACAAGGGCTAGGTAAGTAGTGGATGAAAATAGACTAGTTTCTAGTGATTTAGAAAGCGGCGATGCTGATGTATCCATTCGTCCACCACGACTGGAGGATTTTGTCGGGCAAAAAACTTTAAAAGATAACCTGCGGGTTTTTATAGAAGCCTCTAAACACCGCGGAGAGGCGTTAGACCATATATTGTTCTATGGTCCTCCCGGCTTAGGTAAAACTACTCTATCGCATATTATTGCAGCGGAAATGGGTGTAAATATTAAGTATATTTCTGCGCCTGCTATTTCTAAAACCGGCGATTTAGCGGCAATTATCACCAATTTAGAACCTAATGGTGTGTTGTTTATTGATGAAATCCATCGCTTACCAATTGCCGTGGAAGAAATTTTATATTCCGCCATGGAAGATTATAAAATAGATTTTATCGTGGGCGAAGGACCTACCGCACGTTCACTAAGAATCGACCTGCCGAAATTTACGCTTATCGGAGCCACTACTCGTTATGGCTTGCTTTCAGCCCCTCTGCGCGATAGGTTTGGTATAACCTTGCAACTGCAATTTTATGAAACCGAAGAACTTCAGGGTATTATTGAACGTTCAGCCGATATTTTAAAATTAAAAATTAATGAGGAAGGCTCAAGGGTAATAGCGCAACGCTCAAGGGGAACCCCTAGGATTGCCAATAGACTGTTGCGCCGAATTAGAGATTTTTTGACAGTTTCCAAGAAAAATGTTATAGATGGTGAACTTGTAAAAGATGCGCTTAAAAAACTAGGAGTAGATGATAACGGGTTAGACGAAATTGATAGAAAATACCTGCGGGCAATTATTGATTTTTACGATGGCGGTCCTGTGGGCATAGATACCATCGCTACAGTTCTAAGTGAAAGTAAAGATACTATAGAAGATACTGTAGAACCGTTTTTAATGCAAAGGGGCTTTGTGAGCAGAACTACTCGCGGAAGAGTAATTACAGCAAGAGCGTGGGAATATTTTAATTTAAAACCAAAAAAAACAGATTTATTTATATAAAGAGGCAAGCAATGACAATAAATATAGAAGAAATTTGCACTTTTAGTGTGGATATTACCTATCAAGATACCGATATCGCAGGCGTGGTTTATTTTGCCAACTACTTAAATTATGCGGAAAGAGGACGGAGCAAACTTTTAAAAAGTTTGTTTGGTAAAATAAAGTTTGAGGGCGAACAGAATTGGGCGGTGCGGTCGACATCTATCAATTATTTTTTGCCAACTAAAATTGATGATACTTTAGTGGTAAAAACCTCCATTAAGGAGCTTAAAAAAGCCAGTCTTGTATTTTTACATGAAATGTTTGTGGGAGAAAACCTTGTAGCTGTTAATGAAATCCACCTTTTAAGCATTGGTGCCGATTTGCGCCCCACCCGTATCAGTAATGAAATTTATGAAAAATTATTAGAAATTTATAATACAACAGAGAGAAATTAATGGAAAATTTTGGTTTTATTTATGCGTTTATTCATGCCGGTGTAGTTGGCAAAGCCGTGTTCAGCATATTGTTTTTGCTGTCTTTATATTCATGGGCATTAATTTTCAAAAAGTATGTTACCTATAAAAATTTAATGCGAGAATATGAAGAAATCAGCCATATTTTTGCTAAAAGAAGTCTTTTTGATGTTAAAAAATATGCGGAAAATAATTACGGAATTTATTCTAAATTTATAGATTTTACACTGGGTGCATACTCTAAAAGCTCTAAAGCTAATAATACTGAAGCTCGTTTACAAAGTGAAATTATTTTAGCCCAAGCCACAGGCGCACTTAATAAAAACTTAAGTAATCTTGCTACTATTTCCAATGCCGCACCGTTTATTGGTTTATTTGGCACGGTTTTAGGTGTTATTAACAGCTTTCAAAAAATCGGGGTTACCTCTTCTGCTTCTTTGGCAGTGATAGCTCCCGGGATATCGGAAGCCTTATATGCCACCGCCTTTGGGCTTTTTGTGGCGATTCCTGCTGCCATGGCTTATAACTTTTTTTCTAACAAAATTAATGAGTATGATGAACTTCATAATATTTTAATTCAACAGCTTATTTATTTAGCGCAAAAGGATAATTAAAATTTAATATTATGAGATTTATATTAAATTTTCAGGAAAAAATATGAGAAAAAAGAATCGTCTAATAGCCGAAATAAACGTTACACCATTTGTGGACGTTCTGTTAGTTATTTTAATTATTTTTATGGTAACTGCGCCTATGATGAATATGGGTTTTGATGTGAATCTGCCAAAGTCTTCTCCAAATTTAACCGCGGATTTAGGCAATAATAAAGTTGTGGTTTCAGTGGATAAGAAAAATAATATTTTTATAGATAATAAAAAAACTACCCTAAAAACTCTGAGTGCGGCTATGAAAGGGCATGCTATGGATTCGCAGATTTTCATTAAAGCCGATAGAGACGTGTTATATCAGCAGGTGATTGCCATCATGAGCCAGTTGAATCAAATTGGTTTTTCCAATATATCCCTTGTAACTGAAGTTGATGAGTAATGTCAAGATTTATACTGGTATCTTTAGTTTTACATATTCTGCTTTTTGCTGTAGTTTTAGGATTCTCTTTTTACAGTCCAAAACCTAAAACTATTCAAATTAAACTTGCCTCACTGCCACCTGCGGCTAGTGTTAAAAAGGTTGCGCCTCCTGCTGCTCCGGTGGTTGATGAGAAAAAAGTTGAGGAAAAGAAAGCCGTAGAGGTTCAAAAGTCGGTGGATTCTTTCCTTAAAGCTGATGTGCAAGAAAAAGTTATTGAGAAGACCATAGAAAAACCTGCACCGATAAAGCCAGCTCCGCAGCCGGCTCCAAAAACCCCTATTCCTACACCAACCTTGCCGCCGATACCAGCTCCAACGCCATCCCCAATCCCTACGCCAACTCCTGTGCCTGTTATAGATAATACACCGAATCCGTATTTAAATCCTGTAGCACCAACACAACCACCTGTTCAAGCACAAGTTCAGGAGAATCCTTATACGAATCCTATTTTGCCGCAACAACCTGCAGAGGCTCCAACCCCTGCACAACCTACACCACAATTACCACCTGTCAGAAAGACCGTAGATGTTTCCGCAGCAAAGGATGATAATTTGGGTGATGTGGTAGATACTATTGCTAACATGCCAACGGATATTATGAGTTCTGAAAATTATTCCATGAGCGATGCCGATAAGAAGGCTCTATCAAACCAAATATCCCAGTGTATGGCATCACTTGGTGTGGTAAGGGAGAACACTGAAAGCATTACGCTGATGTTTACCATGCGAGAAAACGCCAAAATTAAAGATATTAATGTAATCAAAAATAATAAAATTGTGCCTGTGGCGCAACAAAGTAATTTAGAAAATCGTGTGATATATTTATTTAATAATCCTAAATGTGCCACGCTGGTATTACCGCAAGGAAAATTCACATATTGGCAAAAATTCACCATAAAAATAAATTTAAAAGGATTATTCGGATAATGAGAAAATTATTTTTAGTAATTATTATAGTCTTATATTCACAAATCTCGCAAGCCTTTGACTTAGAGGTAGATGTATTAAGTGAGGACTATCAACCGATTTCTTTATTAATATCAGATTTTTATGTGGATGATAATTCCGCCAAAATGTATGATTCCCTAAAAACTGTCTTCAGTCGTGATATAAAAAACAGCGGTGTTTTTGATTTAAGATTCTCCTACGAGCAAATCCTTGTGGGTAATGTGGATTTAAAAAATGCTTTCTCGGAAATTGATATTTCGCCTTATAACCATTACCAATATATTGTGGTGGGAAAAATTAATTATTCTGCCGAGGAGCGTAGCTATAACATTGAAGTTTCCGTTGTAAATTCTCAAGGGCATATTCTTAAAAATGTTGGTTATAATATAAAATCTTCTCCAAGTAAAAAAGAAATTACTCGCTTAGGACACGATATTGCCAACGAAATTTACGAAGCAGCCTTAGAAATTCCCGGCTATTTTACATCTTCCTTGCTTTTCGTTGATGGTAATCGACTAATGATGAGCAATTACGATGGCGAAGATATGGAGGTTGTGCTAAAAACCCGTGGCACTATTTTTGCGCCAAGTTTTTCTTACGATGGCAAAATGATTGTGTATATGGATTTTTATGAAGGAAGAAGTGAAATTTTCCTTTACGATGTTTATTTTAAAAAAATCATGAGGTTGGCGAATTTTAAAGGATTGAGCCTTGCGCCATCTTTTTCCCGCGATAACAAAAAAATAATTTTAGCGGTGGCGAATGAAGGCTCTACTCATATTTACGAAGTATCGCTGAAGAGTGGCACCATAGCTAAACTTACCAGCGGTTATTCCATTAATATTCCGGGTAATTATTCGCTGAATAATCAGTATGTGGTTTTTAATTCCGATAGGGCAGGCAGTCCTAAAATTTATACTCTTAACCCTCGCGACGGAATTGTCAACAGACTTTCTAAGGGTATAGGAAACTACTATACACCATCATTTGCACCTAACTCTAACTTAATTTTGTTTACGAAAATTTACAGTGGTGATTTTCAAATCGGGCTACTTTCGCTCTCAGGATCAGAAAAAATTGTTTCCCATGATACCTTTGCCGAAAGCCCAAGTTGGCTGGTTGATGGTCGCCATATTGTGTATCATTATGCTTACAAAAAACTTAAGGATAAAAATCTTTATTCCTTTTATATTATGGATTTGCTGAGCGGACATAAGTTATTAATAAGACCAACAGAGGACGCTCAAGATCCGAGCCTATCCTATGGAGTAATTCCAACTAAAAAAATTAGTGCAAAATATTATTTTTAAGATATACTATTGCTATGTATAGAGATATATAGTGAATTTATATGTAAAAAGGAAAAAACAATGAAAACAGTAAAGTCTTTATTTCTACTATTAGGTATGTTAATTTTAACCGCTTGTGCTTCTGCACCTGTTAGCGATGACGGCACTGCCCCAACAACTCCTGTAGCTAAGGATGCTCCTGTTGTAGCTACTGTTGAACAATCAGAAACTTACGATAAAGTTAAAGGATATGATCCGATTGTGCTTTTTGATTTTGATAAATCGGTAATCAGAGCCGATCAAGCTCCAAGAGTTGCAGGACAAGCCAGTAAAGCTAAATCTGTTAATTCTAAAGCAATTACTGTGGAAGGTCATACCGATCCAATCGGCACTAAAGAATACAACTTAGCCCTCGGTGAAAGAAGAGCTAATTCTACTAAAAATGCTTTAGTGAAAAACGGTGTTAATAAAGATATTATCGATGTTGTATCTTACGGTAAAGAAAGATTAGTAGATACTTCAGGCACTGCTGAAGGTAATGCTAAAAACAGAAGAACTGTTACTATTTTAAAATAGTTGTGAAATTTATTCCCCTTCGCTGGGCGAAGGGGTGGCAGCGGAGCTGACGGGGTAGTGGTAAAAAATATAAAAATAAAGATAACTTATTTTTGTTAAATAATTTCCTACTACCCCGCCTGCAAATGCAGGCACCCCTTCTACACAGAAGGGGAATAAGAATTTTTTGAACTGAATTATGAAAAAATTTTATTTAATATTTTTGTTTGTGTTTTTATCTTTTGGCGTGTTAAAAGCTGAGGAGACCTTAGTGCCACAGGCGGAGGTTCAGCAATCGCAAAAAGGAGACGATAACTTTTCATGGCAGGAAGAAATTTCTAAATTGAATTTAGAAGTGGAAGACCTTAAAGATAAGGTTATGCAAAAAGATATTGAATCTAAAAATTTACAAGATGAACTGTCTGAGTATAAAAAAAGAGAAGAGCTGGATAATACTAGAGCTTTGCGGATTGAGCGGCTTAAAAGTATTCTTGGTAAACCGGTATTTTCAGTAAAAGATATTGAAGACGATGATTTAAACTTTGCATTTTCAGCCATATTGCTAGGAAATATAGACCAAGCTAAAGAATCTCTTATTAAATTTTTAGCCAAAGATGTTAAAGATAATCCTAATTATTACAAAGAAGTTGAAGTTTCGCAAGAACCTGCAAGGGAGTTAATTAAAGATCCCCTAAATGTGGAAGGCAAAAGCACCATGAGTTCAGGGTCAGTTGAACGCAATAATATGGCAGAAGCGTCAGCTCCTGTAGCTAAACAGCGAGTGGTTAATGAAGACTTTCTTGTTAGTTATCAACAAACCGTAGACAAAGCCAATTTTTTATTAGGTGAAATTTATCTTATTAATATTCAGCCAAAAGAAGCAGTTCCGTATTTGGTAGAGGCTTATAATAAATCTAAAGATCCTGATATTATTATGCTATCGCTGATTGGCATTACGGAATCTTTCTCCATATTAAAAAAATACCCTGAAGCCTGTGTTTCAATCCAAAGAATTGAACGCACCATGGCAAAAATTAAAGAAATTGATCCTGAGTATGAATTACGACCATCGGATATTTCTTTCATAGAACGTATTAAAGAAGTATCAAGCTGTAATACCCAAGAGTAGGAATCCTTGGAAGGTAATCTAATTGATCAAACTGACTTTGAAAATATCATTGAAAAGTTAGTTATACTACCGGCAAAGCCTAAGTTTTTAGTGGCGGTTTCAGGTGGTGCCGATAGTTTATGTCTTGCTTTTATGTTGCAAAATTTTTCAAGAAAAATTGGTGCTGAACTGGTAGCAGCGATTGTAGATCATAAGTTGCGAGCAGAATCCACAAATGAGGCGCAATATGTAGTGCAATTATTGGCTCAACATGGAATAGATAGCGTAATTCTTACCCGCAAAAATATCCCTCTTCATAGCGCAGTGCAACAACAGGCTAGAGAAGACCGCTACGATTTATTAAAAAATTATGCGAAATCTCAAAATTTTCCTTATCTGTTTATTGCCCACCATTTAGATGACCAATTTGAAACATTACTGCAAAGGGAAGCCTTGGGAGAGAATCTTGTGGGTAATGCGGGCATGTCTGCGAAAGTTGTATTGCGAGACGCCATTATTTTGCGTCCATTTTTGCATTATTCTAAAAGTCAAATTTTAAACACTATCCAAACATTCACGAATACTTGGGTGGAAGATCCTTCTAACCAAAACGATAAATACAGTCGTGTGCGCTATCGTAAAAAAATTCAAGCCATGTCTGATACTGAGAAACAGCTTTTAATAGAAAAACATCAGCAAAATGTGGAAAATCGTATAGAATTAGAAAACTCAGCTATAGATTTTTTACACAGAGGAATATTTATTAATAAATTTGGCTTGCTGAAAATAAATTTCATACTACTTAATAAATATGAGGATAATGCTAAAGTTTTTATCCTAAGAAAATGCCTAAGGTTTGCTAATGGTAAAAATTACGAGCCAAAAATTGCACAGGTGCGAGAATTTCTGCAATACTGCCAAGGCAAAGATTCTTTAAAGTTTTCCTTGGGAAACTGCCTTTTAAAACTAAAGAAGGGCGAATTAATTATTTATAAGAATCGCAACTTGGCTAATAAAATTAAAGTGGAGAATTCTACTGCATATTGGGATAATCGCTTTGTATTTGCAGGTAAGCACACAGAAAATATTTTTATAGATAAAATAAATAAAGTAAGTTATTTTGCGAAAATACAAGATAAAGCCTTTAAAAAACACTTTGAAAAATATGGCTTAGATGGAGACTTTATGTGGGGTTTACCTGATGTTTTCAAAAATGAAACACCATTAAATAACCCTAAATATTGGCAAAATTTTAATTATAAGGCAATGCAACCCATTTTTATGAGTTTTTTTTCAAAAGAAATTTGTTAGAATAATTCTATGAACAGGAGAAAGTATATTGAAAAGTAAAAATAATTTTATTGTAATTATTTTGGTGGTTATGGGTTTAGCCTTGGGCTATAACTATTTCTTTTTGAATAGTCGCCAGCCTACGGAACAACATCTTAGTTATACAGAATTTTTAGCAAAGTTAGATACTAACACTATCCAAAGAGCATCCATTAACGGCAATTTACTGAAAGCCGTGGATGAAAAAGGTGTTGTGTATTTAACAGCTTTTCCGCAAAATGATAGCGATATTATTAGAGAACTGCGTAATAAAGGTGTAAATATCTCCATAGCCATGCCCGAAAGTGCAAGTAGTGGTGTGGGAACTTTCATAGTGATTGCTCTTGCTATTTTCTTAGTTTTTATGATTATCCGCTCTCTGAGGGGTGGTGGCGATAATTCAGGTGGTGGTTCTCCTAGTGGCAATAATCCTTTTTCCTTTGGAAAATCTAAGGCTAGGCTTTCAAAACCAGAGGATTCTAACATAACTTTTGCCGATGTTGCAGGGGTAGATGAAGCCAAGGAAGATCTTGAAGAGATGGTAGACTTCTTAAAGAATCCTAAAAAATTTGAAAAACTCGGTGCAAAAATTCCTAAAGGAGCCTTATTGGTAGGTTCTCCCGGAACAGGTAAAACCTTGCTGGCGAAAGCGGTGGCAGGCGAGGCGCAGGTGCCGTTTTTTTCTATATCGGGTTCAGACTTCGTGGAAATGTTTGTGGGCGTGGGAGCCAGCAGAGTGCGTGATTTATTCACCCAAGCTAAAAAACATGCGCCATGTATTGTGTTTATAGACGAGATTGACGCTGTAGGACGGAAAAGAGGTGTTGGAATCGGCGGTGGTAATGACGAGCGCGAGCAAACTCTTAACCAATTGCTGGTGGAAATGGATGGTTTTAGTTTTAATCAAGGTATAATTATTTTGGCAGCGACTAATCGCTCAGATGTATTAGATCCTGCGCTACTGCGTCCGGGCAGATTCGACAGACAAATCACCGTGCCATTACCGGATATTATCGGTCGCGAAAAAATTCTGCAAATTTATTTGAATAAATTGCCTTTAGACCCTCAGGTTAATATTAATGTGATAGCGCGCGGCACCACGGGATTTAGCGGGGCAGAACTTGCGAACTTAGTAAATGAGGCAGCTCTTGGAGCGGCTCGTAAGAACAGAGAATTCGTGAATATGGAAGATTTTGAAGAGGCTCGTGATAAAATTCTGATGGGTGCAGCAAGAAAATCTTCAAAAATGGGTGAAGAAGAAAGAACTCTTACCGCTTATCATGAAGCAGGACACGCTTTAGTGGCGTTTAAAAGTGAAGGTTCGTATCCTGTGCATAAGGTTACAATTATTCCACGTGGACGTTCACTGGGTGTAACCTCGTTTATTCCTGAGAAAGATGAGTATAGTAGATCTTACAAACAGCTAACGGCGCAGTTGGCGGTGTTATTTGGGGGACGTTTAGCCGAAGAATTAAAATTCGGTAAGGAAAATATCACCACAGGTGCAGCTATGGATATTCAAATGGCAACGAATCTTGCAACAAAGATGATAACCGAATGGGGCTTTAGTGATGTAATTGGGCGGGTGCGCCATGTGGATAACGAGAATGGTTATGGTTCACGCGGCTCTTCGGAATCTACCGCTAAAGAAATTGAAGAGGAAGTGCGCAATCTTATTAAAAATGCTGAACATCAAGCACGCACTATTTTAACCGAAAACTCTGCGGCACATGTGGCTTTATCGGAAGCTTTGCTGGAATATGAAACTCTTAACGGTGTGGAAGCCAGACAGGTTTGCGATGGTAAAACCGTGGAAGAGATTCGTAATCCAAAACCTGTTGCAGAAGAAGAAAAAAAAGAAGAAGAAGATAAGCCTGTGGAGTTAGATTTGGATTTATCGGTTCCGGCAGTAGGTTAATTTTCTCCTAAATTCCCCTTCGCTGGCGAAGGGGTGGCGGCGCAGCCGACGGGGTAGTGGTTTTATAATTAATTAAAGGAAAAACAATGGCAAGAATTTTTGGAACCGATGGTATTCGTGGCTATGCTAATATTTATCCCATGACAGCCGACTTAGCCCTAAAGGTAGGCATGGCAGCGGCAATTCATTTATCTAAAAAAATTCAAGGCACCAATAGGGTTCTTATCGGTAAAGATACGCGCCTTTCAGGCTATATGTTCGAAACTGCTCTTACGGCAGGGCTTACCAGCATGGGTAAAGATGTATTATTGTTAGGTCCTATGCCAACTCCTGCGGTAGCATTACTTACAAAAACCATGCGGGCTGATTTGGGAATCATGATTTCCGCTTCACACAATCCTTATTACGATAATGGTATTAAATTATTTGATAAAAATGGCTATAAGTTATCAGACGAAGACGAAGATGCCATAGAGAAATTACTATCTCAAGATTTAAACGAATATTTAACGAAAGCTCATTCCATTGGTAGGGTATCGCGGTTAAAAGAATCCTCGGGAAGATATATTCAGCATGTAAAATCTGCTTTCAATGGCATTGGTTTAAGTAAAATGAAAATAGCGGTAGATTGCTCCAATGGCAGCAATTACAATATTGCGCCAACTTTATTATATGAACTTGGAGCTGAGGTGATTCCAATAGCAGTTGCACCGAACGGTTTAAATATCAATGAAAATTGCGGGTCAACTCATATTGAAAATCTTCGTGGTAAGGTTTTAGAAACAGGAGCTGATGTGGGAATTGCTTTTGATGGCGATGCCGATAGAGTTTTAATGGTTGATGAAAAAGGTAATATTATTGATGGCGATAATATTTTGGCAATTATTGCTACCAAGCTCAAAAAAGAGGGTAAACTCAATAAAAACACTGTGGTCGGCACGGTAATGGCGAACATGGGTTTTGAGAAATATTTATCTTCGCAGGGCATAAGTCTGGTTAGAACCGCCGTGGGTGACAGATATGTAAGCGAAGCCATGGAAAGTAATGGTTATAATTTAGGCGGCGAGCAAAGTGGACATGTAATTTTAAAAGATTACAGCACCACGGGCGATGGCTTGCTGGCAAGTTTATTTGTCCTTGCCTATATTTTAGAATCCGGTGAGAAGGCAAGTAAGTGTTGCAAGTTATATAGTCCTAGTCCGCAGATATTAAAAAATTTAAGATATAGCGATACCGCAACAGAAAATCCACTGGAAAACGACAATATTAAAACCCATATTGCCAACAAACAAAAAGAACATGCTGATGTTGCCCGAATTTTAGTGCGGAAATCAGGAACTGAAAAATTAATCAGAGTAATGGTTGAAGGCGAAGATAGCGCACTGATTAATGCCATTGCTGAAGACTTGGTCGCTTATATTAATTCTTGTATTTAAAATTGACGCAATAAGATAATAAAATTCTATAATAAACTTGCTTATCACTTTAGCTTTGTTATGCTAGATTCAATATTTATAAAAACGAGTTTATAGTGAAAAAGTTTTATTTAATTTTGTTGTTTTTATTTTCTTTACAGAGTGTATTTGCTCAAGACATCGCTGTTAGCATACCCCCACAAAATGATGTATATGGAAATATAGATTATTGGGAAGATTTACAGGATGGCAGCCCCCTTATTCCTCATTTTTTAGATTCAAATAATAATAATGTATATCTGAATGATTCTAATTTAAATTTAGGTGGATACAATATCTATGGTGCTTTTGGAGGCTCTTCGGATGTTAGCAGAAATACAGTAAGTATTACAGCTTCAAACTTGACAAATATAGGCTATATTTTTGGTGGCAATAGTCAAGCTAATGTTATTAATAATACGGTAGATATATCTGAAAATTCTAAAAATACATACAATGAGATTTATGGTGGTAGTGGAAGGAACATAGCAAGTGATAATAAAGTGAATATAAAGTCCGGTAGTTTTATTAAGATATACGGAGGAAAATCAGCATTAGGTGTAGCAGATTCCAATTATATTTATCTTAGTAATTCTAAAGGAGACTATATTTATGGTGGAGATGGAAAAACTGCCACGCGCAATCGTGTAGATGTAATAAATGGAGATTTAGGTGTTATAATTGGTGGATATTCTGAAATTGAATCATCAAATAATACAGTGTCTATAGCCGCAGTGTCTGTAGTAAATGAAACCCTTGGTAGTATATATGGTGGGTATGCTTATTCTTCTACTGGAAAAATGTTAGTGCAAAATAATGTAGTAAATATTAGCGGTGGTGTAGTGTTAGGGAATATTTACGGAGGATATGCTGAAAATAATGTAGCAGAAGTAAAAGATAATATAGTTAATATTTCCGGTAATCCTGATTTAGCAAATGCTTCTTTGTTTGGTGGTTTCATAGAGAATGGTAGTGGCACCATTTCCGGCAACACCTTGAATTTACAAACCAATATTAGCGTTAAAACTGCCGGTGGATTTAATAATTACAATTTTTATACAGACGGCGACATCACTAATCCTATGTTGTTAGCTACAGGAAAGGCTATAGATATGAGTAATTCTGTGATTGGGTTGTATTTAAAAGATAATTCAATCCAGTTAAATAAAGGCGATACATTATTTTTGGTATCAAACATGACAGGCGATAAGCTCACCCAAGCAAGTGGTAAAATGCGTTCAGGTGCAACAATAGTTTACGACTGGGAGCTACTGCTAAAAAACAATAATTTATATGCAAAAATAAAAGAGGATATTAGCACAGGAGGTGGCGGAGGTAATGGTGGTGGAGACGGAGGAGGAGATGGTAATACCTGTGGCAATTCTCGCTGTGGCGAAGCAGGTCATTTAAATCCCGAAGCTAAATCTTTATCTGAAGGATATTTATCATCAATGGGAATGTTAATTAGTGGAGCAGATTTAGTTGTCTCTACTTTGCAAGGTGATAATGAAGGAATGTTTTCCGGTATTAACTTAAACTCTATAAAACTAAACAGTGGTTCACATGTGGATGTGCAGAGTGGTTCTGTTATCCTTGGTGTTGGCAGCAAAGCTGATAGCCTTTTTCTTGGAGCATTTTTAGAAGCAGGTGGTGGTAATCATAACACTTACAATGAGTTTAATGATATAGATTCTGTAGTAAAAGGCAGTGGAAGCAATGCTTATGCCGGAGCAGGATTGTTTGGTAGAATATCTTCTGATTCTATATATTTAGATGCTTCAATTCGTGGTGGCTATGTTTCTACAGACTATAAAGCCGATTATTCTCCTGAGGCTAAATATAATGTAGCGTCTGTTTACTACGGAGGACATGCCGGAGCTGGGTTAATACAAAATATGGATGATTTTAGTTTTAACGAATATGTTAAATATCTTGCCACAATACAACAAGGAAATAAGGTGGCTTTAGATTCATCCGAGACGATTCAGTTTGCTGATGCCCTGTCATCGCGGGCAGTTGTCGGGATTCGTTCTGCATACAAAAGTATATTTATTGGTTATGCTTATGAACAAGAACTGGCAGGAATCGCCGCCGCCACAACTGCCATGGGGACAATAGACTCTCCAAGCATCAAAGGTGGCACTAATATTGTAGAAGCTGGCTTTGATAAGATGTATTCTCGGGTTAATATTGGCTTAGGCGGTAAATATTACATCGGTGTTCGTGAAGGCTACTCGCTTAATGCAAAAGTGAGCTATATGTTTTAGCAAAAATTGAATCTTTTGGCTCTATATGTCGTCGCTTTTGCTCTTATGTATTATCATACACTGCGCACAAAAGCTCCTAATATAAAGCTCAAAACATTCAATTTTAAAATTGACATAACTTATCTCCATACTATATATAAAATATAGTATGGAGATATTATTATGGTCAATCAAACATTAAATATCCGTGGTATGCGCTGTGCATCTTGTGTGGCGAAAATTGAAACCAAGGTCCGCTCACTTGATGGCGTATCAAGTGCCAATGTAAATTTAGCCACCGAGAAGTTATCTGTAGATTACGATTCGCAAACTATTTCTGAGGATTCTATAAAAACTACTATTAACAAGTTAGGATTCGTGGTTTTATCAGAAAATTCCACCGCAAATACGGTTGAAGAAAACAAAAAATACCGCCAAAAAGAATCTAAAATTCTTAAAATAAAACTTACCATTGCCGCAATTTTCGCGCTTCCGCTGTTGTATTTTTCTATGATTCCCATGTTGAATATTGGGTGGCTACCATCTCTGCAACCTATGGCGAATCCTTTGACTTATGCGCTGGTAAATCTATTCTTAGTTTTACCAATTATGATAGCAGGCTACCAGTTTTATACGCTGGGCTTCCGTAGCCTTTTCCACCTTAATCCTAATATGGATTCACTGGTGGCAATTGGCACAAGCAGTGCATTTATTTATAGTTTATACAACACATGGCAAATCGCACAGGGAAATATTCACGCTGTAGATTATTTATACTACGAATCCGCAGGGGTGATTATTACGTTGATTCTTTTGGGTAAACTTTTAGAATCCCTTAGTAAAGGTAAAACAGGTGAGGCGATTAAAAGGCTTATGGGTTTAACTCCTAAAACTGCCATTCTTATTACCGATTTAAGTGGCACTCAAAGGGAAATTCCAATAGCAGATGTTCAAATTGGCGATGTTTTAGCGATTCTCCCGGGCAGTAAAATTCCTGTGGATGGCGTGATAAAAAAAGGACAAAGCAGCGTGGACGAATCCATGCTGAGCGGCGAAAGTATCCCTGTGGATAAAGCCGTGGGCGATAGGGTTTATGCAGCATCTATCAACACCACAGGCAGTCTGAATATTGTTGCCGAAAAAATCGGTGGCGATACTGCATTGGCGCAAATTATTAAATTGGTGGAAGATGCGCAGGGCAATAAAGCTCCCATTTCACGCATGGCAGATATTATCTCAAGCTATTTTGTGCCTGTGGTAATTGCCTTAGCGATTATTTTAGGATTCGCATGGTTTTTTGCCACAGGTAATGCCAATTTAGCCATGACTGTATTTGTCTCTGTGTTAATTATTGCCTGCCCGTGTGCGCTTGGCTTGGCGACTCCTGTGGCAATTATGGTGGGAACAGGGCGTGGAGCGGAGCAGGGAATCCTTATTAAAAGTGGCGAATCCCTAGAAATGGCTCACAAAATTAATTATATCGTGTTAGATAAAACCGGGACAATAACTCAAGGCAAGCCTAAGGTGGTTGATATTATTAGCCACATAGAAGACGATTTACTGCAACTGGTTAGCTCAAGTGAGGTTCATTCTGAGCATCCGTTAGGTCAGGCGATAGTTAATGCGGCGAAGGAAAAAGGGTTGCAGTTTTTAGATGTGCAATCTTTCCAATCCCTTACAGGGCTGGGCATTGAAGCAACCATAGATGATGAATTAGTATTAGTTGGTAATGCTAAACTTATGAATGAAAGAAATATTTCTTTAGACGGTTTTGCGGAGGATTCGCATAAATTGGCAGAATCCGGCAAAACTCCCATGTATGTGGCGATAAATGGCACATTAGCAGGAATTATTGCGGTGGCAGATGTTGTGAAAGAATCCTCTAAGAAGGCGATAGAATCTCTGCAAAAATTAGGAATAAATGTGGCTATGATAACAGGTGATAATCAAAAAACTGCGCAGGCAATTGCTAAACAGGTGGGAATTACTAACATTATCGCTGAAGTTTTACCTGCCGATAAAGCTATGACGGTAAAAAAACTACAGGATTCAGGTAAAATTGTTGCCATGGTCGGTGATGGTATTAATGACGCACCGGCTCTTGCTCAAGCAGATGTTGGTATTGCCATTGGTGGTGGCGTAGATGTTGCTATAGAATCCGCCGATATAGTGTTAATGCGCGATAATCTAATGGATGTAGCATCTGCTATTGCGCTTAGTAAAAAAACTATTACTAATATTAAGCAGAATCTTTTTTGGGCATTTGCGTATAATGTTATAGGAATTCCCATTGCTGGTGGTGCGTTGTATTTATTCGGTGGAAGTCTTTTAAACCCCATGTTTGCCGCCGCCGCCATGAGCTTATCCAGTGTGTCTGTTTTATTGAATGCCTTGAGATTAAAAAAAGTTAAAATAAACACATAAATAATTTGACAATAAGTTGAAAGTATAATAAAGTATAAAAGTTGCACGCAGGAGCCGAAAGAATCGTGTAGGCGACAATTAGTAAGGTAAGAAGGAAGATAGTAGGTGGACGAGAGGGTTTGCCAGCTATATGGAAGAAGAGCTAAT
>JAISPM010000042.1 GCA_031274895.1 Alphaproteobacteria bacterium | reverse complement strand
ATGCAATTGGCGCAAAAGTTGTATGAGGGTATGAATGTGGGCGGCGAAACCGTCGGGCTGATTACCTACATGAGAACCGATGCCGTGCAGATAGATTCGGCATTTATCCCTGTAATTCGTAATTATGTATCTAAAGAGTTTGGCGACAAATATTTATCAAAATCGCCAAGAATCTATCGCACCAAGGCGAAAAATGCGCAGGAAGCCCATGAAGCTATTCGTCCCACAGATATTAGCCGTCCGCCAAGCAAAATTAAGTCTTACTTGGAGGAAGATTCCTTCAAATTATACGATTTAATTTGGAAGCGCACCATCGCCTCGCAAATGGAAGCCGCAGCTTACGATTTAGTGGTGTTTGATTTAGAATCCACTGACAAAAAAATCCTCCTGAAAGCCAATGGCAGTATTTTAAGTTTTGAAGGTTTTTACAAGGTTTATAAGGTAGAGATTGATGAGGATAACAACCGTATTCTGCCGAATCTACCGATTAATACCCTGCTAGACCCATTGGAAGTTATTACCAAGCAACATTTCACCGAGCCTCCTCCAAGATTCTCCGAAGCAACTCTTGTCAAAAAACTTGAAGAAATGGGAATTGGGCGTCCTTCAACCTATGCCAGCATAATTTCAGTGTTGCAGGAAAGAAACTATACACGCATAGAGAAAAAACGCTTTATCCCAGAGCCACGCGGAAGAATTTTAAACATTTTCCTCACTAACTTTTTTGCGAAATATGTGGAATATGGTTTTACTGCAGATTTAGAACAATCCCTTGATAAAATATCATCGCACGAAGCACAATGGCTGGATGTTATGAAAGATTTTTGGGTATCTTTTAACGAAACCATTAAAAACACTGAGAAAATTACCATTCCTGAGGTGATTGACGTTATTAACAAGGCGGCTCTGCATCAGTTCGTGGGCGAAAATACCAAGTGTCCGAAATGCGGTGGTGATTTATCAATTAAAAATTCTAAATTCGGGGCGTTTATCGGCTGTGCTAATTATCCTGACTGCACCTATACACAACAGCTGGAAGTTAATAAAGAAGGTGAGGAATTGGTGCCTATTAACGACAACAACAAAACTATGGGTGTTGATAAAGACGGAGTAGAGATTTTCTTGAAAAAAGGTCCTTATGGTTTTTATGTGGAAAAGCAAGAAAATAAAAAAGCCAAGCGAATTTCGGTGCCGGCTACTATTAAACCTGAGGAATTAACCTTAGCACAGGCAGATTTTTTATTGCAGTTGCCGCTTAGTTTAGATAAAGAAACCAGTGTTTCTATCGGGCGTTTTGGTCCGTATATTAAAAAAGGCAAGGAGTTTTTCTCTTTGAAGGGCGATTTATTCAGTATCACTTTGGATGAAGCCAAAAAAATTATTGAATCTACTATTGCGAAAAAAAATGGTATAGTTTTAGGAGTATATCCGAATAGCAAAAAGGAAATTGCCTTAAAAAGCGGACGCTGGGGAGCTTATATTTTTTACGATAAGAAAAATATTAAAATCCCTAAGGAGTATAAAAAGACTGAGCTTAACTTAGAAAACGCCATAAAAATAATTGATACACAAAAGGATAATTAATGTCTTTTAATAAAAATAATAACAATCCTAATAATCGCTTTAAAAGAGCCAACAGCTTTGATAGAAAAAAAACTTCTTCCCAAGATTCATTTGGTGATTACAGAGAAGAAAAGCCAAGAAGTTTTGGCGATAGAAAACCCTTCGGTGAAAGGAATGGAGAAAGAAAACCGTTTAGAGATGGTGGTAATTCTTTTGCAGATAGAGATTCCTCAAGAGATAATAAAGATAATAACTTTAGAGGCGAAAGATCCTTTGGTAATAATGGCGGCTTTGGCGGCAGAAAATCTTTTGGTGGTAATAAGCCTTTCGGCGATAGAAAACCATTTGGCGGAAATAAGTCTTTTGGGAATAGAGACTCATTTGAAAACAAGGATTCTTTTGGAGATAGAAATTCTTCTTTTAGCAGAAAGCCTTTCGGTTCTGGTAAACCATTTGGTAATAGAAACTCTTTTGGTAATAGCAATGATGGTGAACGTAAGCCTTTTAGAGGAAATAAATCCTTCGGTGGTAATAAATCGTTTGGCGATAGTAAACCTTTTGGCAATAGAGAATCATTTGAAAACCGAGATGGTGAAAGAAAATCCTTCGGCAACAAAAAGCCATTTGGTAAATCCTTTAGTAATGGTAAATCTTTTAGTAAATTTGGTGATAAAAAAAGATTTTCTAATGATAGAGACAGCGGCAACCAAAGACGGATTTCTAAAAATCCTCCCGCTCCTAATTTTGCTAAAAAACAAGGCGAAAATAAAACTTCCCTTGAGTATGTGTTAAATTATTTCCAGCAGCATGAAAGTGTTAATATTAATGCTTTAACGGAGATTCCGCAGGATGATATGGAACTGTTCCTTTCCAAAATCAATCTTTTAACCAGTCGCAATGTGATTTTACCTGAGAGTGAAGACACTTATAAGCTGAATTTAGCGAATATTGACCAAGATATACCTGTATACGCCTATATTAAAATTAAATCTGCCCTCATTGGCAATCATTACATTGTGAAAATTGCGCCACTTAACAGAAAGTCTTCCTCTGAGGAAGAAGTGATGATTGAGGATATTAAAGACAATCTGCGCGACAGAACCATTTTAGCAAAAATGGATGTGCAGGAAGAAAAAATTATCGCCACGCCTGTGTTCTATCTTCGGGAAATTGATAACCCGCAACAGCAACAACAGGACAATAGCTTAGTTAGAGGTGTGTATCAGGTTTACGATAACACCGATTTTATGATTCCCATCAGTTATAAATCAAGAAGAAATCTGCCGCTGCTGAACGCTCCTAAAAATTTGACAGTTGGTGCTATAATTGAAGCCACACTTAGCGGAAGTTGGGAGAACGAAGAGGCAATTTTTGCTAAAGTTCTTGCGGAAGATGGCTCTGCCACCAGCGCATCCATGTTATCAATTTATCAGTATAATTTGCGTCATGAATTTTCTGATGAAATTAAGGAACTTGCCAAAAATTTTGGTGCAACATCTATTGAGGGACGTAGGGATGTGCGCGATATTCCGCTGGTAACCATTGATGGCGATGACGCTAAAGATTTTGACGATGCAATTTTCGCACAAAAAGTAGATGGCAGAGATAACACTTATAAAATTTACGTGGCAATCGCCGATGTTTCTTGGTATGTAAAACCGAATGATGCCCTAGATATGGAAGCGCAATTACGCGGCAATTCGGTTTATTTGCCCGGACTAACTATTCCTATGCTCCCAAAAGAGCTATCTAACGGTTGGTGTTCGCTTAACCCTAACGAAGATAGAGGATGTCTTGTGATGGAAGGCATTATTAACCACAATGGCGAGTTGGAAAGTTTTGAATTTTACCGTGGGCTTATGAAGTCGCATGCGCGCTTAACCTATACCCAAGTAGCAAACGCTTTAGATGGTAAGGTCTCGGCGGAATTATCGCCTTTAATGGAAACTGTGATTCATCCACTCCATGAGGCTTATAAACTATTAGATGCCGCCAGAATCAAAAGAAATGCCGTAGACTTAAGCTCAAATGAAGCAGAATTTATTCTTGATAAAAACAACAATATTTTAGAAGTTAAAATTAGGGAAAGTTTGGTTTCGCATAAAATTGTTGAAGAATTCATGATTGCCGCCAACGTGGCAACCGCTAAACTAATTGCCAAGGCAGGACTAAATCTAAGCGGATTGGCAATTTACAGGGTTCACGCTAAACCGACTCAAGAAAAAATTATCGGCTATGTTAATACATTAAAATCTTTTGGCATAAGCATTAATCCACCAAGTAATATTACAGGAAGATTCTTTAACAGCATATTACAAGAATTTACCAATAAACCTTTCTTTACTGCCCTGAATGAAGCCACCTTGCGGGCGCAAACACAGGCGGAATACGCCAATGAAAACATCGGACATTTTGGCTTGGCTTTAAAGGAATATTGCCATTTTACCTCACCAATCAGAAGATACTCTGATTTAATGATACATAGATTAATTCTATCCATAGTGAATAAGGAAGAATATCAATACTCAGCTATGATGGTGGCAAACATTGCAAAAAGCATTTCCATGAGTGAACGCTTAGCCTTTAACGCCGAAAAATCTGCTGATAATCGTTGTTATGCAAAATGGCTGTCTACTAAAATTGGCGAATCGTTCATGAGTGAAATTTCTACCATCACCAATGCCGGAATTTTTGTTAATTTAGTTGATATTGGCGCATCGGGCTTAATTCCTGCTCGCACCATCTCTCGTGGTTTTGCGCAAATTGACTTAAAAAGAAATACGGTTAAAGATAAATCTAACGGCAGACTTTATAGTTTGGGCGATAAAATTCCCGTAATTGTTAAAGAAGCCGATAACATTAGAGGTATGCTCACCTTTTTAATTGATGAAGACAGCATGCCTCGTAACTCCAGAAAGAGAAAATAAATGAAAATAACCTATTCCTTTGAACTTAATGCTGATATTAATAAAGTTTTTTCTTATTTTGACGACGCCGATAAACAAAAACTTTGGCTGGTGAATGTGGTGGAAATGATTCCACATCCTGATAAAAAAGACGAAAAAGGCGAACCTTTTACAATGAGAATGAAGCACGGTAAAAAAATTGTAGATTATCAAGGGTATACTCTGGCAGTAGAAAAACCAACGTTTTTGCATGTTTGCGTGGGTGATTCTAAGTTTAATATGGAAATAAAATATTACTTAAAAGCAGTGTCTGATAGTATCACAAAAATAGATTACGAATGCGAAGTCAGCTCAAAATCTATGATATTCAGAATTATATTTGCCCTTATGAAACCATTCACAACAAAAATAATGAAAAAACAGTTTAATACTTTAAAACAATTAGTGGAATAATGAAACTAACCTATTCCATTACTATTAAGGCTGATATAAATACGGTTTTTTCTTATTTAGAAGATAATAAAAAGAAAGCATCGTGGCTTTTTAATGTGCTTGAAATTAACAATTTACCTAAGGAAAAGTTTGAAAACGGCACGCCCTTTGTAATGAAAGTTAAGGAAAGTTTCGGCACTAAGGATTATAAGGGTTATACTAGAATTAATGAGAAACCTAACTATCAGCACATTTCTATGAAAATAGATCCTAAAATAGAACTGGAAAATTATTACTTTTTAAAAGAAGTTGAGACTAACAAAACGCAATTAAATTATATCGCTGTGTATAAACTGCAAGGGTTTAAATTAAAAGCTACCATGCTGTTTAATTATCCTTTCTTTTATGCTCCTTTTATAAAATCTTCAGTTATATCGCAACTAAAAAAACTTAAAAAATTAGCGGAGAGCGATAAAGATTAAAAAATTCCCCCATGAATTCCCCTTCGCTAGGCGTTGTGGGTGGATGCAAAGCAGACGGGGTAGTGGAATCAAATCTTCATTATACAATTTTAATTGTTTTCGCAATAACTAATAAACCACTACCCCACCTCCTACGGAGGCACCCCTTCGCCAGCGAAGGGGAATTTATGTGTGGGTAAAAATTAAAAATATATTGCTTTTTCTAAATTTCTATTATAAATTACAATAGTAAAGAACATAAGGTAGAAAAATGGCTAAAAAAGTTAAAACTTTAATTAAATTAGAAAGCAGTGCAGGCACAGGTTATTTCTATGTTGCAAACAAAAATCCAAAAAATTCATCCGAAAAAATAGTTTTAAAAAAGTATGATCCGCGCGTTAGAAAACATGTGGAATTTAAAGAAACTAAATTAAAATAAAAAAATAACCGTCATACCAGCGTAGGCTGGTATCTATTGCGTCGCAGACAATAAAAATTTAATTATTTGGTTTTACCCTGCGGGGCAGTGGATGCCGTTCTTCAAAGGCATGACGATAGAATTTATTAACTTTTCATAAGTAATCGGTAGCTCAATAAAAGTAATTTTATTGAGCTTGAATTTTTTATCAATAAAATCTAAGTAATATTTTGGAATTATGCAGATAATTTTTTGGAAATTATCTAATTCTATTTTCTCTAAATAACTATCTTCTGTAATTAAAACATTGGCTTTTATGTTGAAATTTGTAATTATTTCATAAAAATGATTCGAATTTTTTAAAATAGATTCGATAATCTCGGTATTTTTTTTGCTTAATAACAGTGCAATACTTTGTGTTTTCATAGCATATTTAGGGTCAAATAAATCTTTTATTTACTTTATTATGTAATAGTAGTATAAATATTAGTAAATTCAATTATTGTTTTTAGGAATTTATTATTATGAAGTTTTTCTATTTCTGTATGTTTTTAGCTGTGGCTTTTTTCCAAAGTAATATTGGATTTGCCGAGCCTAGTGAAATGACCGAAGTGGTTTTACAGCACAACAAAGGCAATGACGATAATATTAAAAAATATCGCACTATTGTGGATAGCAGTTCAGAAGAACAAAATATTGCCAAATACCAAAAATTAAGCGATGTTTTCGCTTCTCCTGTTCCTAATCAGCTGGTTTTATTGCGAGGAAAGTTAGTTCAAAGCCTTAACGGTAAAGATTTATTTGTATTTCAAGACGATAATATTATCAGCAATATGATAATTACTCCTAGCTTGTGGGCGCAAATTAATGAAAAAAGCTATGTTTTAGACAAAAATATTCAATTTTTAGCAAAAGTAAGTATTAACCACGATAATCAGTCCATCGAATTGCAAGCCATAAAAATATTTTCAGGTATTTCTAATACAGAAAGCTATGTTTTAACCGGTGAAGATAAAGAATTAAGTAGATCTTTAAGCGATAAAGTAGCCATGGTTAGTGCCAATAATTTTAAAATTGTGGCAGCAGAAACTTTAACAACTGAAGGCAATACTGCTCAAGAAGATAATAACTCTGTTGATGAAAATAATAATGCCCCTGAGAATAATGCTCAAGGAAACAATGCCGTTGAAAATAACAATTCCGTGGATGAAGAAGCAGCTAAACCTGCAGAAAATCCTTACATAGATTCCTTTAGAAATAAAGAGCTTCCTGCTGCACCAAGTAATGCTAAAGAAACGTCTCATGCTATTACTAAAGAAGATACACATCCTACCATTGCCAATGATAAGCTGGATACCAATTCAAGTGTTAAAGAAGAAACTATAGATGAAAATGCATCAATCGAAGAGTCTGAGTCTGCCAAAGAGCCTGTAGTTGAAGCGGCTCCGCGCCCTTACCCTTCTGAAGATGTAAAAAATCAGGTTCCTGCTGAAACAACTCTAAAAACCAGAGCTGCTTATCATGAAGATTACAATGTTTTAGAACCTGAAGAAATAAAAAAGGCAGAAACTTCTGATAACAAACCTAAACAGACAGAACAGAAAAAATCTTCTTGGTTTGGAAAATAGTTATTAATTCCACTACCACGTCCATCAAAGATGTCCACTCCTGCTGAAGGTTCCGGAAGGGGAATTTATATCTTAAACCCTAATTTACGATATAACTCTAATAACTCTTTCGGTTCTTCTTTTTCTATTAATAAATATTCGCCACCCTGTGGATGGATAAATCCTAACTTATAAGCATGCAGAGCTTGCCTTTGCAGCCCCTTAATTAATTCTTGAATTTCACTCTCTAACTTATTAAAGTATTTCATATAGCCACTGCCATAAAGAGGATCTGCCACTACGGAGTGTCCGAGTGAGCTTAAATGCACCCGAATTTGATGGGTTCTGCCCGTGTGTAAGGTAAGTTCTACAAGTGTTAATCCTGCGGTATAATCTAACACTTCATAATCGGTTTTAGCAAACTTTCCTTTAGAGCTGATTGCCATTTTTAAACGGTTATGCGGTGAGCGATTAATATGCGATTCGATACTGCCTTTTGACGCAGCAAACCTGCCCCATACTAAGGCTCTATAGCTCCTATTAATACTATGCTCCTCGAACTGTTTTGCCAGTATGGCATGGGTGTTATCATCCTTCGCTACCACCAAGACACCGCTGGTGTCTTTATCGAGTCTATGGACAATCCCCGGGCGAATCTCTCCGTTCATAGATGATAGCTTATCTTGATATTTATATAATAGCCCATTTACCAAAGTATCTTCAAAGTTCCCTGCACCCGGATGCACCACCAATCCTGCCTGCTTATTAATGACAAGAAGATAATCGTCTTCATAAAGAATCTCAATAGCCATTTCTTTAGGAATTAAATTAGTTGGTTCTTTAATATCAATAATATTGTAAACATCATCAGCTAACACTTTCTGCGAAATATCGCTCAAAGGAGTTTTGAGACCATTCCTGAGAATAAAAATATTCCCTGCCAAAATAAGATTCTTTATTTTAGATCTGCTAAAATCAGGCAAAGCTGCTGCTAAAAAGCTGTCAACTCGCTTATTGGTATCTACTGCCGTAGCTATTACTTGTATTTCTTCACTCATAATTGTATAATAGAATAGATTTTAGAATAATGGAAGATGCAAAATGCTTGATAATAAAAATCTTAATAAGCACCTTATAAGGCTAGTGGTTATGCTGGGTATAACCCTTGTAATGGGCGGAATTGCCTTGGTTATCGCCTATGGCGTGAAGGCTAAATTTGGGGCAAAAAATGAAGATAATATGACTACTCTAGTAATATCAAGTGCCATTAACGATAATTTTTCCACGGAATGCCAGCCTTTAACAATAGAATATCGTGAAAACTATATTGCCATTAATTCTAAAAAATGTTCTAAAGTTTTAATTATTAATACCAATACCGGTCGTGAAATTTATAAGAAGTATTAGAATTATTTTGATTATTACTGCAACTACCTTAAAACATGTATTTTAATTGCAGATTGTAGGTTATTGTGGATAGACTTTTGAATTTAAAATCATAGCCTGCAAAATCATTGCTTTTACCTAATTTTGTAAATTTTTGCTCTCCTAAATATACATAATGCGTGCCAACACCTAAAGCAAAATTATTGGTAAAGTAATAACTTCCTACTATCCCTGTTTTACCCGATAAGGCTGTGCTTGCACCACTACCATTCATATCTCCTTTTAGCCTTAGCTCCCGATAGTTTGCACCAAATCCACCCTCTATGGCTAAACCAATATGACCGGTTCTATAAACTTCGTAATTCACCAAAAACATAGCAGTGTAAGCATTAGAGGTTATGCTGCTTACTTTTTTGATATTACTACCTTTGTTGTCGCCGCCACCGCCACCGCCTCCTCCACCGTTGCCGCCGCCGCTATCAGGACATCCGGCAGGCTGTGGTGTCATATCACAAGTAGGCATACCAATATCAGGAGTAGTGCATAAAGTAATATCAGTAAGACACGTATCAGGAGGCGGTGGAGGTATCTGACATTCAGGTAAGCTAGGATCTAATTCGCATGGATCCGGTGCGCCGGGCGGATTTATGGTATTACCATTACTAAAAACACACCTATTACTACTAAAAGTTCCACCTAGGACGATATTACAAAATTGTGCTTCATCTAACGCTCCACCGCTACATAAAGACGCATATTGCGATGGTATATTATTACAAACAGTGGTATCATTAACATAACCGCCGCCATCGCATGTAGCTCCCGGAATTAAATGGCTTAAAAGGGAGCAGGTAGAATATTGTCCGCCTCCGGCATCGCAAAAGTCTACCACCGCTTGGCTTACGGTAGCACTACCATAATTACATACATTATCAGAATAGTTTAAGTTTATTCTGGGATCAAACACTCTGGTTTTACTGAATCTAAGAGAAATTAAATCATCTTCCACATAAGATTTCCCCGGATTAAACACACCTGCCTCTATACCTATAGATAACTTATCTGTAATTTTCCTTAAATAGGCAAAACTATAATTACTGGTTATTTGAAATTTATTCAGACCGGTTGTGCCATAGCTGGAATACGCTGAGTCAAGAGAATATCTATGAGCCTCAATTATTCTATGGCTAACGCCACCGGCACTAAATGTTAAAGAATTTTTCTTATCCTCATAGGGATTGGTCTTAAGCGCAGCCCCACCACCGATAGTTTCTAAATGAGATCTACCGATTTCTCCTAATATTGTAGTATCAATCATACTAAGCCTAACCAATTTTATTGGTGCTGCATTAGAAAAATTAGTATAATTATTATTTGATAAAGAATTACTATCTTGCAAGCTAAAAGCAAAGCTCTCTGCTTTTAAATTAAAAGCAAGCCCCATAAAAATAACTATTGCAAAAATAATACTCTTATTCAAGAAAATTTCCTATTTTTATTTAAATATTAGCAATTTTAACGTGTATAAACAATATAAAAATGAGATAAAGAGCTAATGTTTTGAGCTTCAGGCTAGGAGTGAGGAGGTGAGGTGTATACTTAATACATGAACCGACTCACGACGACGCATCAAGCCAAAAGATTAGCTCTTAAACATGAAGTAGATAGCTCCCACCATACATATAGAAGCATAAATAAAGTTAATGTTGAAAGATTGTTTCATATAAAATACTGCAAATGGTGCGAACACTGCCAAACTTATAACTTCTTGCATAATTTTTAGCTGGAATAAGTTAAGTCCATTTTCAAATCCAATACGATTCGCAGGAATTACAAAAACATATTCAAAGAATGCGATACACCAGCTTACCACAATCACAAAAATTAATGAGGTATTGGGAAAGGTTTTTAAATTACCATACCAAGCAAAGCTCATAATTGTATTAGAGCATATAAATAATAATGATACGAAGCTGACTGTCCACATGATTTTTTCCATTTTATCTGTGATATATTCTAGCAAAGCTACGATTATTTTTCAAATATTTCTTCCATCTCTTCCCAAGATTTACTGAAATCTTCCTCTTTAAATACTTCTGCCAAGCCGGTTATTTGCTTTAGCCTTAGTATCTCGTTTTTATCCATGCCGATGTTTTTTCCTATCCAAGCATCAGACTTTCCACTTTTTATTAAAAGTTTCATAATTTCACTCATGCCGTCTACCGTATGCACTCCTCTTGCCCGATTATGCCTTATGGTAGAGGCGATTCTGTCATCAATTTCCTTATCAATCACCACAATGGGCAACTGCTTAAGCTGTAGCTTTTTGCCAACACTGTATCTGTTAAAGCCATCCACAATAATATAAGAATCTTTGGCTTGGTCATGATAACACACTATAGGTTGCGTATAACCATCTTCAACTATAGATACCTCTAAAAGTTTTAATTCCGGCACTGCTACACGGTTAGGATTATAATCGTTCGCTACTATTTTATCAATATCCATCAACTGAACATTCAACACGGGCATTTTTATCATAACAGCTCTCCTTTTTACCCTATTTTTTTTAAAATATCGTTTTTATTAACACTAAAACCAAGTATTCTGCCGGAATAATCATTTTTAAGAATGGCGATGGCAAACCTTTTCCAACTCGGCACTTCCCAAGAATTTATAAAATCTAAACTATCAGGATACTCTTCAAAAACTACTCTTGTGGAGTGGCTTACTGTGGCATAAGGGCTTATGCCGTTTTCTTTAAATTTTATATTATTTTCTTTGAGCTTTTCTATCACCTCGCTTCTTAAACCACCACCTTTTTCTTGCCAAAAATTAATGGAAGTTTTGAAGATTCTGATATAA
>JAISPM010000091.1 GCA_031274895.1 Alphaproteobacteria bacterium | reverse complement strand
ATTAACAGTAGTTTGTTCAAATACAATGTTATTAATATATTGGACATTCATATATACATCGTTTAAAAAACAGTAATTAAATTTAATGTTTTGTAAGCTATGATTAGTTTGCTGATTAGTATGAAACCATATATTAAATAACTTTGCTCCATAAATATTAGAGCCTTTTTTATTAAATATATCATTATACACAAATAATAAGCGAATTATATCTTGAATCTCATCAGAAGAGTAGAAATTTTTTAACTTACCTAAAATATTCTTATATACATTATGGTCTTTTTTTAAAGCACTATAATTCTTTAACTCTATTTCATCTATATTTTTCTCTCTTGATAATTGACAAAATGGCTTATAACTATTAGTTTTTTCTAATATACAAAATCTTCTCAAAAGGACATCTCTCTCAAGCATTCTAGCTTGATTTTCGTCTACTCCATTACTTTTTAAATATTCTCTATATTCTATATTACTTCTATCTGATAAATGCTGACATAATATTTTATTAATATTGTCTAAATAACGCTTAGAATCTCTTTTAGCAATTTCGATTAAAGTGTATACTGCCCCCATTCTTGTTGCAGCACTATCATTGCATAGTAAGGATACAGTCTCTTTAAAAAAAATATCTAAATTATGTCTTTCTATTTCCTCTAAATTAGCCTTGTGTTGATCTTCACTTGTTTTTAATTGTTCTTCAAGTTTTTTAATAGTAGATTTGTGCTGTTTTTCCGTTTGAGTATACTTTTTAAAAGCAAGAGATACAGCTATTATGGCAACTAAACCCGCTAAAATTGTTCCCACATAAGATAATATGGCAGATTTTCCTGTATTTAATTTACTATCTATTTTTCCTGTATTACTTATCTCATCACTACTAAAAATTAAATCCTTCATATTCGTGTTAAAAGGAAATATCTCTCCTTGAGTAAAGTTAATATGATATAAGAAAGATTCAATCAAATAAAATAGAAATATAGTTGCACATAACCATATAATAACATTAAGTATATGTTTTTTTAACCACTCCTCGGTTGCTCTATATTTATTAACTTTTAACATATCTAATTAATTTCCTACCTAACATACAATAACAAAAATTTAAAGTCGTTTAATGCTCCGCATAGTTAAACGTTAATTCCACTACCCCGAGCGACAAAGTCGCCCACCCCTTCGCCCAGCGAAGGGGAATTTACTAATACCTAAAAATTTGGTCGGCGCAGAGCTATTTGAACATCGTCTTTAGTGCCTAGGGCGGGAGCTAGATTAAAAGGAAGAACTACGCCTTCATTCATAGCTGAACTTGAGAGGGTGCGCCAGTTTCTTATGGATGCGCTGTAATCGTTCCAGCGGATACTTTGCGGGTTATGAGTTAAAACCCTTGCCGAAATATCCTGCACACTTCTAAACCGTAAAGATTCTGAAGTTATAAACATTATTCTTGCAATATCTTGTCTAGTCCTTGTATTAGCTGCTCCTTTAAATCCTACTAAACTATCTACCGCATTATTAATATTGGCATTGCTTAAGCGAATAGTTGAAACCGATAAGCTATTATAACTATTACTAAAACCTAAGTTTCTTGCTGTAGTTCCACGAACATTTCTAATTGAAGCATTAGAAAAATGATGAAAAGTATTATCAGGAGTTATAAACCCTTGTAAATAAAGGTGCTGATTGGCAATAACCACTCGTAGCATATTACCGTCATTACTTTCTATGTTTATTTGCGTGCATCCTGTATTATCAAGAGTTTGCCTTAGCCCTTCTCGATTCGCTACAGGAACAGAAATAACCGACCTTAAATTTTCAATACCTAAATTAAACTTTGCGGTTAAGGTAATTGGCGTATTGACAACACGACAAGTAGTAGCAAATAAATTCAAGCTCCATAAAGAGGCTATTATTAATAGAGTGAAAAATTTAAGTTTATACATTGCTATCTCTAATTTTTAATTAATTTTTTTTACCACTACCCCGTCGGTCTGCGACCGCCACCCACAACGCCCGAGCGAAGGGGAATTTTTGTGTCTAGCTGGCAGGGTTTCTTCTGGCTATTTGTATATCGTTAATACTACCAATTGATAATTGTGGATTTGCCGATACCACCACGCCATTCCTCAAAGCCCGTTCTGATAATTTTAACCAATTATTGATAGACTTAGAATAAGTATCCCATCTAACTTCTCCTGCTTCACCATTCAGTATTCTTACCGAAATATCGCTTACGCTTCTGTATCTTAAGGATTCTGAGGTTATAAACATCATTCTGGCAAGATTTTGTCGGGTTTGCATGGTGGCAGTGCCATCAAAAGCCAGTAAATTATCTACCGCATCATTAAGGTTTGCTAGGTTTATCGGCATACCCGAGGCTTTTAAGCTGTCTCTGTAGGCTCTGTTAAACGGAAGCTCACGAGCCGTGGTTCCTTCCATAACTCTAAAGAACGAATTAGTGAAAAACCAATAGGTATTATTAGATGTTATAAATCCTTGTAAAGATAGGTCTTCGTTAGAAAGTATAACCCTAAGAGTGTTGCCGCTGTTATTTACAATACTAACTACAAAACATCTGTCGCCTGTGGTTCTTATGGTTTCAGGAAGGGTTTGTCTTAGGTTGGGTCTGTTTCTAACCGGTTCTGAACTTACAGTTCCAAGTGCCTCTAAGCCTCGGACATAGTTTCCATCCAAAGAAAGCGGGGTTTCTATCACTCTACAATTCCATGCCGCATAGGATTCCATACTAAACAGTAATATTCCCACCACAAAAGCTAAAAGTTTAAATCGTTTTACCAAGGTCATCGTTTTACTCCTATTTTACCTGCTTCTTGCCACTCTGATATCGTTTTTAGTGCCTATGCTGTCTTGAGCATTTTCTGCCAAAATTACGCCATTGTTTCTGGCTTTATTTGATAGCCTAGCCCAATTGTTAATTGATGTGTTGTAATTATCCCATCTAATGGTTTGGTTTTGATTGTGCAACAGAGTTATTACCATATCGTTAACACTATGAAATTTTAAGGATTCCACAGAAATAAACCGCACTCTTGCCATATCTTGCTTTAATGCTCGGGTTGAATTACCATCAAAGTTTGACAGATTAGTAATTGCAGTGTTGATATTATTAGCCGATAATTCTAAGCCTTTAGTGCCAAGGGCATTGTTTCTGTTGGAAAATCTTAAATTAGTATTGGTTTCTGTGCCATCTACCGCTTTAATGTCTGCATTGGAAAAGAAATAATACTGATTGCTTTTAGTAATAAATCCTTGGAATAATAAGTCATGGGTTATTATTATTCTTAGAGAATCCCCTGCGGTATTTTTAATATCCACAGCTATACATGGATTGGTGTTCATGGGCAGAGTTTGTCTTAAATTATCCTGAGTTGGAGATTCCGTGGAAACTATATTAGTTAATAACATCATGTTTTGATTATAGTTAGAATCCAAGGTAATAATATGCGAATCCACCACCCGACAAGCATTTGCAAATGAATTGACACTCCATAAAGATACTACCAGTATCACAAAAAACTTAAGTTTACCCATTTTTACCTCTTTTATTTATTTTCTTTTTGCTATTTGGATATCGTCTTTAGTGCCGATGGCTTTTACCAAATTCTCCGGCAGGATAACCCCATTTTTTAAAGCCGCAGCGGATAAAGTCTCCCAATTCATGATAGATGCACTATAATCGCTCCATGTGGCGTTTTTCTTCTCTTTAGCAAGAATTTTCACCGAAACCTCACTAACACTTCTGAATTTTAAGGCTTCTGTGGTGATAAACATAATAAGGATCAGGCTTCTTCTGATTGGCATAGTAATTTCGCCACTGGCTTTTAACATAACCTCTACCGAATCGTTCATATTATCATAAGATATTGGTCTGCCTTGAGCGGTTTCGTAAGCAGTTTCAAGATCTACCATTTGATTAGATCCACCATTTAAATCTCGAATTTGGGCATCTTTAAAATAGTAGTATTTGTTATTGATTATAAGACCTTGCAAGGTTAAATCGTCATTGGCAAATACCGCTCTAAGGGTTTTTCCTTTATTATTTACGATATGAACTTCCGTGCAAACATCTTTTGTTTTTAGGGTTGATGGCGGAAAGGTTTGCCGTAGGTTATCTTTCCCCTTAACAGGCACCGAGAGCTTATTACCAAGGGCTTCAAGTCCTTGGACATAGTTTCTGTCTAAAACCAAATGCGTTTCTAAAATACTGCAAGTTATAGCGTAAGCACTGCCGGACGAAGATATAAGGATTAATAAGATAAAGAATTTAAGTTTGTTTATTATTAAATACATTTTGCCTCCTTATTATTTTCAATTTTTAGTAGTATATCACAGTTTAATCTAATATTCACCTTTTATTACAAAAAAAGAACCTCTGATTATGCCTGCTAACTTAGATTTTTGCCTTGCGAATTTAAATTTATCAGCCAATTCCTTGGGGACTTCCATACCTTCAGATAATTTAAAACCAACAGCTCGCTTTTTAGGGTTATCAAGAGTATACAACACATTAATCGCTAAACCATCTTCATAAAAAACAAAAGTCCATTTGATATTTTCTACCTGAAACTGCGAGACTTCCAATGGCTTTGCTGCAAATACAATGTTTCTCTCTTTTAGCAAAATATTGTTGGCGTAATCTAAAATTTCCTTAGATTCACTCGCAGGAGAAACACTAAATTCATGGTTATATTTGCTCATAAAGTATCGAGCTTCATTCGCCCGCAAACCTGCTAAAGCAGCAGCATTTGGTGAAGATTCTAATCCTACTAAAGATACATTTTTAAAATCAACAATATAAGCCATATATTTTCCTAATTTTGTTAGAAATTATAGCACAATAATAAGAATTAGTCCACAATTAAAACTTAAAATTAATTAATAAAGCCAAATTATAACCGGAAGAAACATTTTTTGTATTAAGATTGATAGATTGATTACTATAGCGGATATTAAGCGTTTCTACCATGGTTAAGCCAACGGACAATCCTAAATCGACATTAGGAAACACCTCATAAAGTGTGGTAAAATTAAAGGAAATTGGCAGCGATGTTGCCATAAGATTGCTACTTTTATCGGTCTTGATTTCTTTATCAACATAGTAATAAGATTTACAAACAACTCCGCCGCCGCTAACATAATAGGCTCCAAGCAAGCTATCCCACTTGATATTTTCGCCATTAATACCTGCATCGCACTGCTTTTTAATTGTATCTGTGATTATTTCTCCCATAGGAAGTTCATTCGATTTAACTTCCTTAACGGTAATTGTTTCATGGGTTTGATATTTTAAGTTGATATTATTACTTTGATAGCCAAAATCCACACCCAAAAGCAACTTAATATTTTCGAACTCAAAGATGTTGTATCTAAGTAATACTTGCCACGAGGAATCTTTGCTGATAGCTATTTCTGTGTGCTTAGAATCTTGCAAATTATAGGTTTGCGTATTAGCAGCGAATTTCTTGAAAGATACTCCGAGATAAATATCATCTTTAGAAATTAAATATCCTGCCACTTGAGAATTGTTAGTTTTTATGGCAGGCTCTTGATTTTCCGTAAAATTATTAACTTGCGATTCCTCAAAACTAATAAAAAAATTATGCTTAAATTCTGCTAAAACTGAAGCATTTAGTGAATTAATGCTAAGAATCAATATCAGTAATATTATACGTAAATACATACTGACATATTAGCCTTTATTTTAGATAAAGTATACACATCAATAAGTTGTATCTGTAAAGGAGATACTTAAACATACTCCACTTCCACACAACTTTGCAGGTGAAAGGGAATATTAAAAGCAAATAAAATAATAGAAGCAGAAGGGAAGCCTCTTTTATTCTTAGCCATGCCCGCATAATATTTTATGCATACTACATTTTAATAAAGGCGGACATGATGTGGATAAAAGAGGCTTCCCTTCTGCTTCTATTATTTATATATGTATAGCCTTACCATAAGCCTGCAATACAGATTCATGCATCATTTCTGACAGTGTAGGATGGGCAAAAATGGTGTGCATTAGCTCTTCTTCGGTAGTTTCTAAGCCCATGGCAATAACATAACCTTGTATAAGCTCGGTTACCTCTGCGCCTATCATGTGTGCGCCCAGCAGCTCACCTGTTTTAGCATTGAAAATGGTTTTAACCAATCCTTCAGGTTCGCCCAAGGCAATAGCTTTACCATTACCGATATATGGGAATCTGCCGATTTTAAGCTCAATACCAAGCTCTTTCGCTTTTTTCTCAGTTAAACCAACAGATGCCACTTGCGGAGTGGAATAAGTGCAACCCGGAATCTTATCTCTCACTAATGGATGCGGATTTTTCCCAGCAATTTTTTCCACACAAATAACCGCTTCGTGCGAGGCTTTGTGCGCTAACCAAGGACCCGGCACCACGTCTCCAATAGCGTAAATACCTGCTTCCGCAGTTTTTAAGAACTCGTCCACTACGATATGTCCGTTTTCAACTTTAATTTTAGTTTTTTCTAAGCCGATATTTTCAATGTTTGCTACCACGCCAACGGCAGATATTACTTTATCTACCACGATTTCGCTTTTAACGCCTTTGGCATCTTCTAAGGAAATACTAACATCCGTCGCATTCTTTTTAATTCCAAGAACCTTGGTGGAAGTTAAAATGTTAATACCTTGTTTTTCAAAAGATTTTCTAGCCATGGTTGAAATTTCTTCATCTTCAAACGGCATAATTCTATCTATCATTTCTACTACGGTTACCTCAGCTCCAAGGCTATGATAGAAATTTGCGAATTCTATACCAATTGCGCCACTACCCATAACCAGTAATTTTTTCGGCATTTCATTCGGCACTAGGGCTTCGCGATAAGTCCACACGAATTTACCATCGGGTTCAAACCCCGGGATAACTCTTGCCCGCGCTCCTGTTGCTACAATAATGTTTTTGCCCTCAAGGGTAGATTTTTTACCATCTTCTGCAGTGAATTCTACTTTACCACCGCCAAGCAAGCTGCCTGAACCCATAAAAACTTCTACTTTGTTTTTCTTTAAAAGCATAGCCACGCCACCGGAAAGCTGCTTTGCTACACCACGAGAACGTTGCACCACGGCGTTTAAATCGAAATTAAATTTATCAGCAGATAATCCGTAGTTTGCCGCATGCTTCATGTGGCTGTAGATTTCAGAGCTTCTCAAGAGGGCTTTAGTTGGAATACAACCCCAATTTAAGCACACACCACCAAGATTTTCCCGCTCAATAATTGCAGTTTTTAGCCCCAATTGCCCTGCTCTAATGGCGGCAACATAGCCCCCCGGTCCTGCTCCGATAACTATTACATCAAAATTTGACATTTTTTTTATTCCTTTTTTGTTAATTTAATTTTTTCAAATTTTAGAAATTTTTGTTTTTATATCATGAGCTTTGCCTCGCCGTGTATTAAACATACACAAGGGGCAAAGCGAGTGAATAGAAAAGCAAAAAGGCTAAAATTTATAGTATCATGCTTACTGGGTTTTCTATGTATCCTTTGAAGGCATTTAGAAACTTAGCCGCTACCGCTCCATCCATAACTCTATGGTCTGCAGAAATTGTAACACTCATCATGTTAGCAATTACCACGGCGTCTTTTACCACAATCGCACGTTTTTCAGTAGTTCCGATAGCTAAAATTCCTGCATGCGGAGGATTAATAATAGCGCAGAAGTCTTTAATGCCCATCATGCCAAGGTTAGATATACTAAAACCACCGCCTTGATATTCGCTAGGTTTTAATTTACCATCTTTTGCCCGTGCCGCTAAGTCTTTCATCTCTAAAGAAATTTGCACCAAGCCTTTTTTCTCAGCTTCCCAAACAATTGGCGTAAACAATCCAGTTGGAGTTGCCACTGCCACCGCTACGTCTGCGGTTTTGTAGTATCTGGTGGTATCGCCTAACCAAGAAGAATTCGCTTCAGGAACATCTATCATTGCCATGGCTACGGCTTTAATAATAAAGTCGTTCACCGATAGTTTGTATTTGTCTTTAGAAATATCGTTTAAGCTGGCTCTGGCTTTAAGGATAGTTTCCATATTACAATCTATGGTTAAATAGTAATGCGGAATGGTGTTTTTAGATTCAAGAAGCCTTTTGGCGATGGTTTTTCTCATGCCGCTATTTGGTTTATCTTCATACGATCCGGCGGCATGTCCACCAAGGGATGGCGCAGGAACTGCGGTAGTTGCAGTAGCTGTAGCAGAGGAAACACCACCGGCAAGGGCAGATTCCACATCAACCTTAATGATTCTACCATTCGGACCACTACCTTTAAGTGCAGCCACATCAACTGAATTTTGTTGGGCGATTCTTTTAGCCAGCGGAGTTATGAAAACTTTACTTCCATTGTTAGAGGTTGCTACAGGAGCAGGTGCGGATGCTGTAGTAGTAGCTGCTGCAGGTGCTGCCGCAGGAGCAGAAGATTTCGCAGCCCCACCAGAAGAATTAGCCGCCACAAAAGAATCAATCAATCCTGCATCTTCACCATCTTCCAACATTACACCTATCAATGTGTTTACGGCTACGTTTTCAGCTCCATCGGCAATTAATATTTTCCCTAAGATACCATCTTCGGTAGCTTCATATTCCATGGTGGCTTTATCGGTTTCTATCTCAGCGATTATATCGCCACTTTTGATTTTATCGCCTTCTTTCTTTACCCATTTAGATAATTTACCTTCTGTCATTGTTGGCGACAGAGCCGGCATTAATATTTTTATTGGCATTTTTCTTTTCTCCTATATTTTATTTATTTTTCCACTGCCCCGTCAGCTACGCTGCCACCCACAACGCCTAAGCGAAGGGGAATTTAGGACTTATTTATAACATACTTTCCTTGCAGCTGCTACCACATCTTCCACAGACAACAACGCTAATTTCTCTAAGTTAGAGGCGTAAGGCACAGGGGTTTCTTTACCTGTTACGCGCACAACAGGCGCATCTAGGTAATCAAAGGCATAGTCCATGGCAATGGCAGATAGTTGCGCACCAATGCCGCCAAATTCCCAGCCCTCTTCCACACTTACCAATCTGTTGGTTTTTTTGATGGAATCAACTATCGTAGCAACATCTAATGGTTTTATAGTCCGCAAGTTAATAACTTCTGCAGAAATCCCAATTTTTTCCAACTCCACAGCCGCATCTAATGATACTTTCATACCCATGGAATAAGAAACGATGGTAACGTCAGTCCCTGCTCTTTCAATTTTCGCTTTGCCGATTGGAATAATTAAATCTTCCACATCAGGGATTTCAAAAGTTGCGCCATAAAGTGGTTCATTTTCCAAGAAAATTATCGGATTATTGCTTCTGATGGCAGATTTTAACAGCCCCTTAGCATCTTCTGCTGAATAAGGCGCAATTACAATAAGCCCGGGGATATTGGCATACATGGATGCAAAATCGTGAGAATGCTGAGCGGCAACTTTTGTTCCCGAGCCGTTTAATCCACGAAACACAATCGGACAAGTAATATCACCACCGCTCATATAATGGGTTTTGGCAGCGGTATTAATGATAGCGTCAATGGCTTGCAGTGAGAAACTGAAGTTCATAAATTCCACAATCGGACGGAATCCCATCATGGCAGAACCAATCGCTATACCTGTAAAACCGTATTCGGTAATTGGCGAATCCATGATTTTATCAGGTCCAAACTTATCTAACATACCTTGGGTAATTTTATAAGCACCTTGGTAATGCCCTACTTCCTCACCAATTATATATACACTTTCATCTTTTAGCATTTCCTCTGTCATAGCTTCTCTAAGAGCCTCACGAATGGTAATGCTTTTCTTCGCGCTACCCGCATAGGAAACATCAGCAATGTTAGAACCTTGGGTGGACGTTGAGGCGGCTACAACTGTTTGTGCCTCTGCAGCAACAGGAGTCGCTGTAGCAGCACTTGCTCCTGCACCTCCTACAAAGGCGTCAATCGCGGATGCACTCTCACCATCTTCCAACATTACACCTATCATAGTATTAACTGCTACATTTTCAGTGCCATCAGCAATTAGGATTTTTCCCAAGATACCATCTTCGGTAGCTTCATATTCCATTGTAGCTTTATCGGTTTCTATCTCGGCGATTATATCACCACTTTTGATTTTATCGCCTTCTTTCTTTATCCATTTAGATAACTTTCCTTCTGTCATCGTTGGCGACAAAGCCGGCATTAATATTTTTATTGGCATTTCTTTGTTCTCCTAGTTTTCTTGAGCATAAATATCATTAAATAATTCGCTGGCATCAGGTTCTGCCGAATTCACAGCGAACTCTTCAGCCTCAGCAATCACTTTTTTAACCTCAGCTTGAATCGCTTTGAAGTCATCTTCGCTCATTAATTTATTTTTTAGAGTATATTTTTCAAAGTTAAGAATTGGATCGTTGTCGTTTCTGAAAGTATCCACTTCTTCTTTAGAGCGATACTTTTGCGGGTCGCTCATGGAATGCCCTCTGTAGCGATAGGTTTTAACTTCTAACAAAAATGCACCTTTTCCTGAACGAACATGTTCCATAGCTACTTTAGCACCTTTTATAACCTCAATCACGTCCATTCCGTCCACAGATAAAGTGGTAATTCCAAAAGGTTCTGCCCGAGAAGGTAAATCTTTATATAATTTTTCATTACCATAGGTTCTGCTTAGAGGTGTTCCCATGGAATAGCCGTTATTCTCAAGAACGAACACAATCGGCAAATTATATAAGCTAGCCATATTAAAAGCCTCGTAAACCTGTCCTTGCGGATAAGCACCATCACCCATATAGGCTACGTTTATACCGCCGTCGTTTTTCTTTTTATGCGCCAAAGCCAGCCCTGCACCAAGAGGGATTTGCGCGCCCACAATGCCGTTTCCGCCGAAAAATCCTTTTTCCTTAGAAAAAATATGCATGGAGCCACCTTTTCCTTTGGAAGATCCGGTGCCTTTTCCTAAAAGTTCCGCCAAAGCGATTTTAGGTTCAATTTCTGCTTGTAATAATACATGACCATGGCATCTGTATGAGGTAATGTGAGAATCTTGAGGATTCTTTAGAAAATTAAATCCCGTTGCTACGGCTTCTTCACCTATGTAAAGGTGTAAAAAACCAAGAATCATTCCCATGGAATATAGTTGTGCGCATTTTTCTTCAAATTTTCTAACAAGAACCATATCTTTGTAGATTTTTTTAGCCTCGTCTTTAGTTAATTTTATTTCACTAGCCATAGAAACTCCTATTTATGGTTATAAATAACAAAATATAACAACACTTATAAAGTTGTATTCAAGATTGTAATAGATTTTATTCCTATTTTCAAATGAATTTAATAATTAGATTGCAAACGCAAGAATAGTCTACTTTTTAAAGATATATCTTTTTTGCACATAAAAATTAAAAAAGAACAAAGCAATTTCCACAAACAGCTTCGCCCACCATATTTTTACATGAATTGACACCAAATATGATACCGCTAAATATGATACTGTAATTGAAAATAAAACCAGCGCAAGATATTTTAAAAATAGGAATTTTGACTTACCTTTATATCTAAAAACAATATTTTTATTAGCTTGATAATTAATACCTAAAGATACTGCTCTGGCGACATAAGAAGGTATTAAGATACCTTGTGTGAAAAAATGTAAAAATAAAAATAACCAATAATCCACCAAAAAAGATACCAATGAAGACATGGAATATTTTAGTATCAGCCAATAAATTTTTAACGAATCCACCAATGGATTAAAATGCGATGAACGATTGTTTTCTATATAAACAGTGGATATTGGAACTTCTTTAATTTCAATATCACTTTTACGGGTTTCAATTAGAACATTGGTCTCAAACTCATACTTTTCACCTTCCAACTCTAAAAACCTTTCTAAGTGCTTATGAGGCATGCCTCGCAAACCACTTTGAGTATCTGAGATTTGGCGACCTAATGAATAGCTGAAAATATAGCGAGAAACTATATTGCCGAACTTGCTGCGCATCGGCACATCTTTATCAAAAGAGCGACTGCCTATAATCAAGGCATCCTCGTTTTCTTTTAAAGCATTTATAACATTCAAAATATCAGCAGGCAAATGCTGACCATCGGCATCGGCAAGCACAAAACCACCTGTAAAGCCTTTTTCTAAATAGGTTTTAATCCCTGTTTTTATGGCACGCCCTTTGCCTTGATTTTGCTCATGTATTACCAAAATGCACTTTTCATTATTGGCAATTTTTTCGTAAATAAAATCGTATTCATTTCCCCCACCATCTCGCACTACTATAATGCTTTGCACCCCAAGAGCCGTAAGATTGTCGATTAATTCTAATAAACGCTCATCGGGCAGGTAAGATGGTATTACTACAGGTATGTTTGTCATATCAAGTTTATCTCTGTTTTTTCCTAATAAATGATAGTATATATTACAAAATATATCAAATATTTTATGGAACAATTACTGATTTATCTTTTATATCTTCAAAATTAATATTTAAATTATGTAGCTTTATGTAGTCTATAATTTCTTGTTTGTATCTTTCTTTGTCGTATATTATAAGTATATCAGGGTCTCTTTTTGAAAAAGATTCTCTTTTCCCCAGCCAATCAACCATAAATATATCAGGAGCTCTTTTTGAATACGATCCAATTTGATCTATAATCTCAAGCCTTAACATCAGAAATTGCCCTCTATCTGAAAAAACAACAATGTTTCTATTAGAAAAATCATTTGGTAGAGAGTGTTTAATTTCTGACACATTTACACTAAATCTATTTTTTAAATGACTTTCCGATATTTTCCTATCATGTTTATATCTTTGATATGTAAAAATTCCACTAATAATACATAAAAGTAATAACAGAATTATATGTTTCTTAAATTTCATAAGGATTCTTGGTAGATATAATAATAACATAAATATCACTCCTCCCCATACAGTTAATTGATACCTTTCAAACGCAGCTAAATGAAGTCTCTCTCCATCACTAAATGCCCTTATATAAATAGAATACAAACCAAAGTTAAAAACAATCACTAAAACAAATAATACCAAATATAACTTTACAATATAACTTCTTATATTCTTATGAAAAACTATAAGATACAAAGCTAAAACTGAAAATAAAACCATCAAAACAATCGGCGATAGGTAAAGAAAAATATATCTTTCTAATAATCCATACCAATAGTAATAGCTAAAATCATTTATTTCTAAAACTTTTTTGGATGAATTAATAAACCGACGTGTATTATTATTAGAATAATTATTATACAAAGTATAAATTGACCATGATGCTTTAGATAAAAATATTGGAATTACAAAAAACAAACCAATCTTTATCTTTTTGTATTTTAAAACTATTAAACACACTATGGCAATTGCAAGGATTAATCCAGAAGTCTTAATTTGTACCAAAGCAAATAACAATAAAAAACAATTTAATTTATCATAATAATCTAAAAATTTTTTCTCAGATACAACAAATAAAGTAAATCCAAAAGTTAATCCCAATAACAGGTCTACAGCTAAATATCTAAAAATATTAGACATATTAGGTAAATCAATAACCTTAAAAAGGGTTATAAATAACAAAGTCAGTATTCCATAAAAAAGCATTACAGGATATTTGCTTTTACCTTGATATTCCTCGATTTTAGCTAATGGACATACCACAAAAGCAAAATAAATAATATAAAAATATGTTAAAATTATACTTTCATTCCATGAGCCATATATTTTTAGCATAAAATACTGGAATACCCTTGTTCCTATAGAGTAATCATTATATTCTCTTGGGATAATTTTACTATAAAAAAACATATCTTTAGCGGTAATTCCCCAATGCGCAATATCATCAGAAAAATAAATAAAATAATCACGGAATATTACAGCAATAATCGCAACAAGAATAACATATATCCAATAACCAGCTGAAAAATAAGATAAAAGTTGTTTTCTTTTAACCAAAAGACAAGTTAAAAAGCCCAAAATTATAAAAGTTATTAATGACCAATAACCAAATTTCAAAATACCAAACAGTGCAAACCAATAAAGATAGAAAATAATTAATAAAATAGCCGTAATTAATGTTTCAGCTAGTTTTTTATTAAAAATGCTGGATATTATTAAAGCCAAAGCAGTAATAACAAGAATTATTAAGCTATAATGAAAAAAATTAATTCCTATCGCCATGAAATATGTATCCCCTCTACAATACTACCTGCATAGTATAGGTTATTTCAGAATCTTTTGCAAGACGCCCCTAATGAATGATAATAACTTCTTTAGCTCTCGCAAAGTTAAGGGCAGATTTGGCTTGAGTTTCAAGGAGGTCTAAATTGAGGGTTTCCTCTTTTAATCCTGCGGTTTTAAATTTTAAGTCGCTGATTTCCTCTAAGATTTTAGCATTTTGCAACTTCAAAATTTCATATTCCTCAGTGGTATCAGTGGATTTTTGCAACCAATTGTATATCACAAAAGTGCTGTTTAGCGAATACACAAACAGCGCAATAAACATAACTACAAATAGGATTTTTTTATACTTTTTAGCATAATAAAGGATGTTGCTTTTCATATAAATATCTTAACGGTTCTTGGTTAATAAAATCTTAACAATAGAAAAAACTATCTTTAAAAAATATACAGACAAAATAATAAAAGCAGAAACAAAGTTTATACAAGCACAGTAAACATCTGATAAGAGTTTTTTAAGTTTGACTTTCATGTCGATACTTCCTTTTAATCATCAAAGTATACACAACGTAATTGGCAAAGTAGCCGATACCTTCCACCGCTAAAATACCGCTTACGCCAAAATTTGTGAATTTAATTATCACATAATATAGCGGATAAATTAATATCAGTTTTGCAATAAAATTAACCACAAAGGGGATGTTCGCCACTTGCAATCCTCTGATATGCGCCTTAGAAATTAACGACAACAGGCGCATAGGTTCCACGAAAAGCCCCATGGCTAGGCAAATAATTATGTATTTTTGAACCTCGACGCTTGTGGAATAGAAATCCAACGTTAAATATATAAATCCTAAAATGAGGGCAGATAGCAAAAAGTTAGCCAGTAATCCAATTTTTACATATTTAGAATAAAGAGTTTTAATATCGTCTAATTTTCCCTCACCATAAAGCCTTGAAATGGCTGCCTGCAAAATAATTCCAAATGATAACGACACAGTAAGAGCAAGTGTTAGAAAGTTTGCAGCATGCCTTTTGGCAGATATCACTTCCTGTCCTAAATATGCCACAATTAACACCAAAATAAAACGCACGGAATTTTGCGCGATAGGCTCAATGATTGCCACAACTCCAAGATTTTTAACTCCTGAAAACACCTTTAAATAAGTTTCTTTCTTAAACTGGCATAAAATAATATTAACATTATACTTATGCGCTAAATATATATATACCGGTAAAACTAAAATCACCGATAAACTACTAGCCCAAGCGATCCCTGCCACACCTAAACCAAAATGCAGTCCTATCATATTTAGAATCGTATTTAAAATAATAATTACCACAAAATAAATAAAATTCAGCTTTGCTAATCCAACACTATAAAGGATATAACTAAAGTATTGTTGAATCGCAAAAGCAATAAAGAACGGAATCATGTTGGTCATGTAAACAACCGCATACTCCTTGGCTTCCGCACTAATTTTAACGCCTGATAAAATATGCGATTGCAAAAAGTAAATAATTGCACACATAATTATCGCCATCAATACAGTCAGCACAAAACCCAATGATGTTATACTTTTAAAATCTTCACCCAATGTCGCATCTTTATAAAGAGCATTGCTGACCATGGATTGTGAAAAAACCGTGATAATTTGTTGAATCATGTAAACAAACACAATTAAAGAAGCCACGCCAATAGCCGCAAGGTAGGAAACCCGCTCTAAAAATATGAAATCCACCGTGGTAATGCTAAACTGCACAAAAAGTGAAAACGACGTAAAAATAATCTGCTTATTAAGATTCATAGAAAATTCCTTGTGCGTTATTGGTAATTGTATTAAAATAATTCAAATTAGAAGAGTTTGTCAATGAAGTTTTTTTATTACGTAATTATTGCTCTGCTGGCTTTGCCTTTGCAACCTATTTTCGCTGAAGAAAATGGTAATGATGGAATTCAGGCAAATGAATCCTTTGAAGACTATCAGCTGCGGATGAATAAAAGTATTAAAGCCACCCTTCCTCCTACGGTTATAAAGCAAAATAGAAGAGAATCCTCCAATGGAGTGTATATAATTACACGGGAAATGATAGCAAATTCAGGTAGTTTAAGCGTGGCAGATATACTGCAACAAGCTCCATCGGTTTTTATAAATTCCAATGGCGATTTTGGGCAGTCAGCCACGGTAAGCCTTAATGGCGGTCTTCCGCAACATATCGTAATTTTGCTTAATGGCGTAAGGTTAGGAGACCCTAGCAATCCTCAGCCTTTTTTTGATATTGGACAGATTCCACTATCTTTCATAGAAGAAATTGAAATTATTAAGGGAGCTTCCACTGTTCTTTACGGCAGCGGCGCAATTGCCGGGGTAATTAATATTAAAACCATTAAATATCAAGAAAATATCGCAAGCCTTAAGCAAGAATTCGGCTCTAGAAATACGCTCACCACACAGGCAGGGCTGAACGCTAGCATTGAAAATTTTAATGTTACAATTTTCGGTAATTTTTTCAGAACCGATGGTTATTCAATAGTAGCTACGCCGCAGCCAGACCAAAAACCGGAAAACGATAAATCTAAAGTGCAAGACATTAACTTACGATTGACTTACGATTTCTCTACAAACACCTACATCGATTCGTTTTTTAAAATCGCCAATTCCCGAGCAGATTACGATGGCTTTGATAAAATCCCCTTGGATGCAAGTGGTAATTACGTAGATAAAAAAGAGAATCTTTATTATTTACTCTATAATTTTACAGCCTTTGAGGGTTTTATCAATCAACTGAAATTTTCCCAATACATGGCGAATAAACGATACTTTGAAGTGGTGGATTCTAAAGCAGATGAATATCTGTTTTCATCTAAGGAGCAGATTTTTTCCTACAAAGGCAATTATTCAAACAGCTTTATAAACTTTACAGGCGGTTTCGATTTTGAATCCAAGCACATGGATAACATGCCGCAATCTACCAATGACTTTGCTTTTTACGGCAATAGTCGCGAAAATCTTACTAAATCCTTTTCCTTAGAACAAGGGCTGAGATTTAACCAAAATCAAAAGAATCTTTCTATGCAAGATACGCATTTTACCGATAATTATGCTTATAATCTTGGAGCTGTTTACAATATTACCACAGATAGCGCAATGCGATTTAACTACGGTGTGGGCTATCGTTTACCCTCGCTATACGAGCTTTTTAGCGATTATTACGGCAATTCTGATTTAAAGCCCGAATCCTCGCAAGGAGTTAACTTAGAATTTTCCAGTAATAATTTTTCAACCCACATTCAGCGGTTTCAGTTTAACGCCTTTTATACCGATATTAGCAATATGATTTTCTTTAATACTAACAAGTATGAAAACATCGGCAACTATACAACCATGGGTTTTGATGTTAGTTTTCCTTTCTATATTGAAGACTTCTTTTCTACTAAATTGAGAATCTTACCAAGTTATACCTATACCAACACTAGGGATTCCAATAAAAATAATACCACAATTATTCCGAAATCTAAAGTAGGGGTAAATTTTGATATGGATATTACACAACGGTATAATTTATCTTGGGTAAGCTATTGGGCGAGCAGCACAACGTCTTATTTAAACAATACAGCCTATAGCCTACCAAGCTATTGGGTGAATAACGCCATGATTTCGCGGAGTTTTTCCGATTCTTCAAAATTATATTTTAGAGTTGATAATGTATTTAATAAACAGTATCAAACCAATTATGGGTATAATACTAAGGATAGGTCGTATTATTTTGGATTGGTTATAAATATGTAGTCCTTAAATTCCCCTTCTCAGGAGAAGGGGTGGCGGCGTAGCCGACGGGGTAGTGGAATAAAAATTAATTATAAGGGAATAGATATGAACAAAACAAACTATCAAATCTACGGAATCGCCAGCGGAATTGCGGCAGAAAAATATGGCGCACAATTAGGAGTATGGGATATGTATTACTCACTGCCCAATATCAATCAACATATGGAAAATATTTTCTGCAGTGATTCTAATAAAACCAAACTTGATGTGATTACAGATATTGCCCCGCTTTATCAGCAGGTAAATGCTAAAGTAGTTAGTAATTATGTTGCAGGCGATAAATATCTGTTTTTCACAGGAGATCATGCCAACGGAGTTGCCACATGGAGTTCAATTTCCAACGCTGTCCAAAAAAATATGGGTTTAATTTGGATAGACGCTCACTTAGATTGCCACACTCCGGAATCTTCAGATTCTAAAAATGTCCACGGCATGCCGGTGGCACATTTAATGGGTTATGGCGATTCTCGTCTGTCTAGCCTGATTAAACATAAATTTAAGCCGCAGAATATCGCCTATATCGCCACCAGAGATTTTGAAGAGGCCGAATTAGACTTCGTGAACAAACATGGCATTAAAGTATTTTTTATGAAAGATATTAATACAGAAAATGTGAATGCTGTATTTGCTGAAGCCATTGCCCATGTTAGTCAGAATGTGGATTATTTCGGAATTTCACTGGATATAGACTCCATGTCGCCTGAATTTGCCCCCGGCACAGGTTGTTATAACCCCAACGGCTTAGATTCAGCATGGGTGTTGGAGAATATTAAAGCAGCATCAAACCATGAGAAATTCTTAGGACTGGAAATTACGGAATATAATCCATTATTGGACGAAAACAGAAAAACTTTTAAAGTTATAATGGATATTGTAAAATCCATATTACTATGATACAATAAGAGAATAACATAAGCAAGGGGACATTATGAGTAATTACAAAATCAATATAGATGGTATTGTTGAAACTGAAGATTTTTATTTAATTGGATATATGCGTTTTTCCAATATGAAAAAAGATTTCAAAGATGTTATGACTAAAGATTACACTAAATTAGGCGAATACGCACCTAATCTTAAAATTGCGGCACCAATGGTAGCAGTTTATAAAGCTATGAACATGGAAACCATGGATGTTTATTCTTTACATGCCCTTCCGGTAGAACCAACTGAAGAAACCGCTAAAGAATGTGTTAAAGTTTTAGACGAAAAAGGCGGTATGTGGGCAATAATTCCTCCGTATGAAGCAGCTTTGAAAGTTACTCTTGAAGGATCTTACGATAATTTAATGGAAGCATGGGGCAAAGCCTACGAATTCATTAAAGAAAATGAACTCGTAACCGATGAATACGCCTCTCCGTGGGAATCTTATAAAGTTCATCCCGGAATGGCTGCAGGAGACGATTCTAAATTAGTTACCGAAATTTTCATTCCACTAATTCCAATGGAAGAAGAGGAATAGTAGATAATAAAACAAATACGAGTAGAATGTTTACTTTAAACTTCAATGGCGTGAATTCGTAAGATTTATTCTTTGTTGTTTCGCCATAATTCAGTTTAAAGTAAACATTCTACTCGTATTTGTTTTTTACCGTATGAAAGTTAGGTTTAAAATTTTAATATCATTCGCAAGCGAATGATATTTTTTATAACAGGGCATAGCCCTGCAAACTAAAAACCCTCCATGGAGGTTAATCATTTTTTATAAAGAAGAAGCCACAAACGGATTAAGAAACAATCTCTAACCCTGTTATGGAAGTTAAAAGAGGAATCCGTTTGTGGCTTCTTCTTTATACACTTAATAAAAAATTACTTAACAGAAATTATCACATTGTTTAGCAAAAACGTATGGAGTTCTTTAAAGCAAAAATTGTTATTTGCATATAGATTTAACAAGAATTTAGTTAGGTCTGCATCCTCTGTATTTAAGGTATATCCATTAATAGCTAAAAATGTTAAAGTAGCGTCAAGAGCTGTTCTTTTATTACCATCAATAAAAGGATGGTTTTGCGATAAACTTTCCCACAAAGCACATGCTTGCTCTATTATGGTAGAATAATAACCACTTTGTGGACGGGCGATAGCAGACATCAACAAGAACTCGTCCCTCAACCCAAGCCCACCACCAAATTCTAATATTTGGGCATCGTGAATATCCAGAATATCACTGACACTTAAATATTTTATAGACATTATTTCGCAAGCTCTTTAAAAGTCCCAGAAAACTTTTGTCTAATTTTTTTAGACTCTTCTTTTATTAAATTAATATGATTTTTATTATCATACTTTTGGATTAAATCTAAAAGAGCTTCATTAATTAGAGCCTGCTTATGCTTGCCCTCAGCGTTTGCCAAATTATTAATTTTATCAAGAATATCCTGTTCTGCTTGGGTTGAAAATTTTACTAAACTCATCAATAACCTCTTATGTAATACAATAATTATATACGACCATCAAGATATATCAAGACAAATCTTCCTTCTCCCCTCCCTCTCTCGCATGGAGGTTAATCATTTTTTATAAAGAAGAAGCCACAAGCGGATTCTTCTTTTAACTGACTTATGACAGACTCACAAACAGATTAAGAAACAATCTCTAACCCTGTCATGGAAGTTAAAAGAGGAATCCGCTTGTGGCTTCTTCTTTATACACTTAATAAAAAATTACTTAGCCGGAATAACAGCTCCGCGGTAGGTATCAATAATAAACTTCTTAGTTTCCTCACTTGTCAAAGCCTTAGCAAGCTCCAGCAATGCAGGATTATTAGCATTATCTGCCCTGCTCACCAAAACATTCACATAAGGCGAATTTTTATCTTCCAGCACCAGCGCATCACTCAACGGATTAATCCCCGCTTCAATCGCATAATTAGTATTAATTACAACTAAATCCGCTTCATCTGACAAATACATTCTGCTTAAAATTGCAGGATCTACCTCCGGCTTAAATTCCACCTTCGCAGACTTAATATCGTTGAAATCTACTACAGATTTATTAACGCCATCCTTAAAAGTTATCAACCCTGCTTTTTCTAATAATAGTAAAGTCCTAGTTCTGTCAGCCACGGAATTACTCATTATCAAACTGGAACCTGCTTTAACATCTGCTATATGCTTATATTTTTTAGAATATATGCCCATCGGCTCAATATGCACCCTTGCTAATACTTCAAACTTATAGCCGGCGGTGCGCATTTGCTCTTCTAAAAACTGGATGTGCTGATAAAAATTAGCGTCTAAATCGCCATTATCCAAGGCTTTGTTCGGCAGAATGTAATCTTGGAAAATAACAATTTTTAAATCAATACCTTTTTTCGCCAACATCGGCTTTACAAAATCTAAAATTTCCGCATGCGGACGCGCCGTGGCTCCTACTTTTATCTCCACATTTTCTGCCTGCGCAGCCACAGTGAACAAAAACACAAAACTAATAATTATTTTTATAAAATTTTTCATTGATTTTCCTCCTATCTTCTATCAATTTTTTTAACAATAAAATCACCACCCATTTGAGTGATAAAAACTAAAATTAATATTACAAATGTTGCCCAAATGGTAATTTCTTGATGATTCCGCTGAAATCCCTCTATAAATGCCAAGTTTCCTAATCCTCCTGCACCAATTACGCCCGCCATGGCGGTATAACCAATAATCGCGATAGCCAGCGTGGTTAAATTAGAAATCAGTGTCGGCATACTTTCAGGAATCAACACCTTTAAAATAATTTGCAAGTCGCTTGCACCATGAGCCTTTGCTGCCTCTATTACGCCCTTATTAATTTCTTTAAAACTACTTTCAACCACACGGGCATAAAAAGGCGACATGCCGATTATCAGCGCAGGAAAAGCTGCCTTGGTGCCAAG